>JAGXIS010000181.1 GCA_024635465.1 Bacteroidota bacterium
GCCTGTGCAGCAACCGCCTCTTCATAGCGCTGTACAATCCGAATCACATCTGAGTTTCCGAGTGAAATATACTCCCGAATCGTCAAAGTCGGATCGAGTTCAGGCTCCTGCTCCAAATAGCCGATGCGAATTCCGTTTTGAATCATCACTTTGCCACCATCCTGAGTCTCATTACCGGATAGGATTTTTAGAAGTGTTGCTTTTCCGGTCCCATTCTGAGCAATCAGTGCGGTTTTATCCCCTCGTGAGAGGCCAAAAGTAATTCCTTCAAATAGTGGTTTCAGCCCAAAACTTTTGGATAAATTTTCAACAGATAGGTACGTCATAAAATGAATAGATCTTTAAAAGTCATGAATCACTCGGTAAACGAGTCTAAAACCCGATCCTTGCGGGTAAACCTCTTTTTGTTCCGAGAGTATCAAAATAGTACTTTTCTGAACCATGCTCGTATACTAATTTTCTAAAATTTTATGAAATTTGATCAACACTTCCTGATCGATCTGGTAAATGCTAAAATGCCCTTTGGTAAATATAAAGATTGGTACATCACCGGCTTACCGGTTCATTATTTGGAGTGGTTTAGCCGGAAGGGTTTTCCTGCCGGACAATTAGGCCAATATCTGTCCACCATGTATGAAATTAAAACGAATGGTTTAGAGGATATCATAAAACCGATCATCAGTACAGAGAGAACTCATTACAGATAGATCCACCATTGATTTCACTCGTATATCACAGTTCCATTCAGTAACTTGAAGAGATAGAAGAATTTAGAAATTTTCTCTTTGGTCATAACCCATTTACCATGCTTGTACTTGTTATAAATTGCGGCAGTTCATCTGTTAAATATAATCTCATTGACAGTGCGAATGAGACCGATGTCTGTAAGGGGATGGTAGAGCGAATTGGGGCAGTTACATCTATTGTGAAGCATGAACCTACTGAAGGAAGTCGTCGTAAAGAGACAAAAGTTATCAGTAGTCATACCGAGGCTTTACAGGAGATTCTGGATTACTTGATGAGCCCCAGTAACAAGATCATCTCGTCTGCCGCTGATATAAAAGCCGTGGGTCATCGTGTTGTCCATGGTGGGGAAAAATTCAAGGATGCGGTGTTGATTGATGATGAAGTCAAAGAAGCAATTAAACAAGCGTTTGATCTTGCACCACTGCATAATCCACCTAATCTCAAGGGGATTGAAGCTGCAGAAGATCGATTGCCCGATATACCTCAGGTCGCCGTTTTTGACACCGCTTTTCATCACTCTATTCCACCGCATGCCTATCTTTATGGGATCCCAAACAGGCTCTATAGACGACATAAAATCCGGAAATATGGGTTCCATGGAACGTCCCATTATTTTGTAAGTCGTCAGTATTACAAGCTGACTGATAAATCAAAAACAGAAACACGGGTGATCTCTTGTCATCTGGGCAACGGTGCATCCATAGCCGCCATCAAGGGGGGTGATTCAATTGATACATCAATGGGTTTTACGCCTCTGTCGGGAATGGTGATGGGCACCCGAAGTGGTGATCTGGATCCATCTATCCTTTTCTACATCATGGAAAAAGAGGAGATACAACTGAACAGCCTTCACGCCATGCTAAATCGACATAGCGGACTTCTTGGGTTGAGTGGTTATGCCAGTGATATGCGGGATTTGATTGCAGAAGCAAGTAATGGGGATCGGCGCTGCCAACAAGCGATTGATGTTTTTTGCTACGACATCAAAAAGTATGTTGGAACCTATATCGGAGTGATGAATGGTTGTGATGCCATTTTATTTACTGCAGGTATCGGTGAGAATTCTTCGCTCATCAGAAAAAAAGCGTTGGCTGATATGGAAAATCTTGGAATCGAGATAGATGAGATCAGAAATGAAAATGTACAACCCGGTGAAATCACTAAGATCAGCGCCGACTCATCCACTATTGAAGTCTATGTGGTGCCCACAAATGAAGAGTTAGTCATCGCCATTGACGCTGCAAAAATTGCATCTGCAAGCGGGCAGACGCCCTGGCTGTAACAAAAAACCCCTGCCCGGATATCGAGAGGGGTTTAAAACTTCAGTAAATCATTCGTTAGAAATGTTTATTGATCCTCAACTTCAAAATCTTCCTGTTCAGGAACTGCAGATTCTGTTTCAGAAGGAATGGTAAAGTCAGACTGTTCAATGGGATCACCCAGGCCAGACTGTTGCTGGATGGTACTCTCTGCTGCGCCGCCCCTATCGATTGCAAAATTGGCCAATACGCTCAGGCTTAAAAATAGTGCTGCCAAAATCGAAGTCATTTTTGAGAGCAGATCCGCTGTTCGCCGAGCTCCCATAGAGGCTCCACCCGCCATACCTGCTGCGAGTCCGCCGGATAATCCCTCTTTCTGTCCAGGTTGGAGAAGGATAACAATGATTAATAAAAAGCAGATCAATGTGATCAGTGAGATAATAATTCCGTATAACATAAATATCTTTTTTCAGTTTAATGCTAAGACAGTAAAAATATCACTATTTCAGCTTTTAACAAAGCACTAATGAAAGAACGTTTGGGATCGAATATATTGCTCTTATTCGGCATCTCGATTACACTTCGTCGCATGCGCTCCTTCGTTTCACTCGATGTGACGAATATTATTTTTGTTTACTAAACAAAAATCAACCCGTCAGTTCGAGCCTTTCGACAGGCTCAAGACAGGCGCAGTCGAGAACTCTCTACCATAGCTTAAAACTTCTAGCACTACTTCGGAATCGGCTGAATCAGTTTTGCATCGTTATTTTTGGGGTCGTTTACTTTTTTGGAAACTCTCAGTACTGAGAAATCCGTCAATAGCAGTGGATCTTTATACTCTTTTAGAAACTTTGTGGGATTTCCTTTCAGCTGTAGCCAATCTAGCATGGCCACATTGTTCAGAACAATCGGCATTTTATCACTCATCGGATGGATTAGTGGGTTTGAATCCGTAACCACCATACAGCAGTACTCATCTTCTCCAACGATATAACCTGCAACAGCCATGATTGGGTTATTTAGCATCCTCACAAAAAATGGATGCTCATTTTCCCGATCCTTCTTCCATACATAAAATCCACTCAGTAATATCAGACAGGGTTTCGACTTTTTGCTTTTTATCAAATCCCACACCTTCTCTTTCTCGAAAGATGTGGTTTCGTCGTTCTTATTCCCGACCGTTCCCCAGCGTATCTTTTTGGGATGAAGGTCGCTTTCACTATCCACATTAACCAGGGTTGGTAGATATTCGCCAGGCGTAATATTGTAGTTAGGCTCTAAAAAAATATCCGATTTAATATGAACCGATAGTTGCTCTTCAAAATCCCTTTTATCCGCAAAAAAAGCTGCCCGTGTAATCATAATTTATTTTGTTTGATGAATACTTTTTACTCATAAACTGCTCTCAAAGTTCCATGAAAGTGAACCTCCCCCGATAATTTAACATAACATTGATAAAATAATTGACAAAACCTGCTCTCTGTTTTTATTATGATTAATTAAGTATGTTTAGAAAGGTTGGCTAGTTAGCAACAAAACTGTTAAATCTTTTGAAATCGGTTACTATCAAATGTCCGATATGAATAGGTATCGTACTCTGAATGGATAGTGAAAACCACCTGTGATGGTACAATAAGCTTTAATGATCTATACGCATCAATTGAGATAGACGCTTATCAAACCCATCCTGTTAATTGAAATATTGAAAAAAAATTTGAAGAGGTAACCCATTGTCGTTTAATCAATTTCGGCTCAGTTCTGATATTTTAAAGGGGCTAAAAGACACTAAAATTGAAAGTCCCTCAACGTTACAAAAAAAGATATTTAAAGCTGTACAAGAGAAGAAGGATCTTGTCATCAATACAACCATCGGAGAAAACCCGGAGGTTGGATATCTTATTTCCCTGCTGAATGAACTCACGAAGAGTGAGCGCAGACAAGGCACGCGTGCAATTATCATTGCCGGCAATAAAGAGCGTGCAAAAAAATTGGATGAGTGGATTTGGGCTATCGGATATCACGCGTCCATTGAAAGTGCCTGTTTCACTACGGACGGAAATGAAGAGGAGCAGGTCTCAGCGCTTTCTGCCGGACCTGTTGTAATTGTGGCCACCCCTGATCGCCTCTCATCAATTCTTGGTAAGGGACGATTGGTCTTTAGAGAAGTATCACAACTTATTGTGGATCAAGCTGAGTTGATCGAAGATTGGGAAGCCGTTGACATTATTTCCAAACGAATTTTGGGCAACTGTCAAAAGATTTTTACTGCAGCTAAAGACAGCAAAGAATTGAGAGAAGCAGAAAATAATCTTCTTCAGGACCCTGAGTTGGTAACTCTTGCGAAAAAAACAGAGACTAAAGAAGAAGATGTAACTATCGACAAGAATCTCACTCAATATTATATCAATGTTCCGCCGCGCTCAAAAATTACTACGTTGATGAATCATTTGGATAATCACAGTGCAGACTCTGTGGTTATCTTTACAGCTTCCAAAAAAACTGCGGATCGTCTCTATAAAATTCTTAGAAAGAGTGACAAAAGGGCTGTAAGTATCCATGGTCAACTGGATAGTGACACATTCAAAGAGCGATTTGAGCGGTTTACTTCCAATAATGTGCAGAATCTTCTGGTCGGGGAGATCTCGGCAGCTGATTTACCCCTGGAACGCGCAACACAAGTCATCAATTATGATGTTCCGGAGGAAGTGGATGAGTATAAATTGAGAGCTGATTTGGTAGGCGACGGTAAAGCAACACGAATGATTAGTTTAGTTTCCAAGCAGGATAGAGAGGATATCGATACAATCTGTAAATCTTTGGGTTATGCGCCGGAAGAGATTCCACTGCCGAAAGCTGTAAAACAGAAGGTTTCGGGACAGGATAAACCCGAACCTAAGAGTAAAAGCAGTTCCCGAAGCAGTAAAAAGAAACAGTCTAAAAAGGAACCGAAAAAGAAACGTCAGGCTCCACACAAGAGTAAACTGAATATCAAAGAACTACCCAGACCCACTTACGATCAACTTGATGGCGGAAGAACCGGGAAACCTCAGAAAAAAGGATTGGTGGGATTTTTCAAGAATTTATTTAAATCCTGATACTCCGGGTCGGCAAATCATCAAATGAATTACGAGTTCTTGGTGCAGTCATTTTCAACCGTTTATGATTCTTTCAACCCATTTTGGTGGTTGCGGTATGAATCAGGAATTGTTACTATATTTTGGGTTCAAAACTCGTTTTAAATTAATATGCGGGTTCGACAATTGTCACGATTCATTTGTATTTTAGTTCATTAGTAACTGCTTTTGGTTATACCGAATGCAGTTGATCAAATTTTCACCCTATTGATTTCGGTTTCATCTATCTTCAAGAGGAAGAAACCAATCATCAGACCTTAAACTATTGAAAACCGGTTATGAAATTTAATGTATCCAGCAAAGATTTAAACGACGGGCTATCAGCAGTAATTGGTGCAGTTCCATCGAAAGCAACACTGCCAATATTGGAAACCATCTTATTTGAGAGTGAAGATGGGAAACTAAAACTCACGGCAACAGACTTAGAAATTTCGATCATCGAATATATTGAAGCGGATATCGAAGAGGAGGGATCTATCGCTATTCCTGCCCGTCGTCTGCTAGAAACGTTGCGTCAGTTACCCAATATTCCGGTATTTTTTGAGGTTGATGAAAATCATAACGTGGAATTCAAAACGGATAAAGGTAAGTATAAGCTGGTGGGTGAAGAGGCAGATGAGTTTCCCGAGATTCCGGATATGGATGGTGGAATTACTCTTTCTACAGATACCGGACTCATTCAAAATGCCATCGATCGAACCATGTTTGCTGTTTCGACTGATGATCTTCGTCCGGCCATGATGGGTGTGTTTTTTGACATCGGCACAACTGAATCAAAATTTGTGGCTACGGATGGACATCGTCTCGTTAAATATGTAAATCAGGATTTTAAATCTGAAAAACCACTCTCATTTATTGTTCCGGATAAGGCACTACATCTCGTATCGAAATCACTCGATTCCGATGATTGTGAACTCACCGTATCGGATGACCATGCACAATTCAGCAGTGGTAACACTATCGTTATAACCAGACTCATAAACGAACAATACCCTAATTATGATTCTGTAATTCCCCGGGATAACGATAAAATATTACTGGTCGATAAAGCACAGATGCTCTCAACCGTTCGGCGTGTCTCTGTATTTTCCAGTTCAACAACCCGTCAGATTCGGCTTCATCTTCAAAAAGATAAGCTCACTATTCGGGCAGAAGATCTGGATATGAGCAGTGAGGCTAAAGAGACTATTTCCTGTGATTATGCTGCTGATGAAATGGAGATCGGTTTTAACGCTAAATATCTGGCTGATGTTCTGAACAATGTGGATGGAGATGAAGCGAAGTTTGAATTTTCAACTCCAAACAGAGCAGGCATCGTGAAACCGGCAGAAGAGAGTGATGAAGAACAGATGCTGATGCTGGTTATGCCCGTCATGTTAAATAGTTATGGTTCTTAAAAACGATCCATGCACTCATCTTCAATTATTACGCTTACGACAGACTTTGGTTATCGGGATCACTATGTAAGCGCAATGAAAGCGGTGATATTGGGAATTGTGCCGGATGTTCGGCTTGTAGATATATCCCACGAAATCCCCCCTCATGATACAATGGCCGGAGCCTGGGTTGTTCGCAATTCAGCCATGCTCTATCCCCCCGGCACCATTCATCTGGTCGTCGTAGATCCCGGTGTGGGCACCGACAGGAAACCGGTTGCCATTCAGATCAATGACCAAACATTTGTAGGTCCCGATAATGGACTCTTCTCGCTAATTGCTGAAGATTTTGACTATAAAGCGGTCTCATTAACGAATAAAAAATACTGGAGAAATAACAGATCCAATACATTTCATGGCAGGGATATTTTTGCGTCTGTAGCAGCTCATCTTTCCAAAGGGGTTAAAATGAGTGATTTGGGAGTGGAATTAGACAAATTGGTTACCTATCGATGGGCCGTTCCAATTTCAGATAAAGACGGTATTCAAGGGTGGATTGTGCATATCGACAGGTACGGTAATCTGATCACAAATATTCCGGAGTCGCTATTGCGTGATAACCTGCATGAATCACAAGCGATACGAATTTATGTTGGTAATACCATTCTGGATGAAATTTCAACAACATTTGCTTCTGTTACCGATGGCGAACCGGTTGCTTACATCGGCAGCTCTGATAAGCTTGAGATTGCTATTAACAGAGGAAATGCAAAAGAGATGCTGGGTGTAGAGAAAGGAGCTCAGATTTCGATCATCATTCAAAAATAGCGAAACACCTGAACGTGTTCCTCGTATCAAGGGTTATATTTGTAGATTCACATAGGATTCATCACTTTCTAATCAACTGTAAATCGATATGAGTTTGGAAGTCAGATCACCCCTATACGAAGATGAACGCATCTCACTTCCAGATGATATTGCGATTCTATCCAAGACATTTAACGGAACGGTCTGTTCCGCAAAAGGTGATGAGTACTCCATTAAAAATAATGTGGTTGATCTGCTGACGAAGGAAAAAAGTTATACCCTGGCTCAAAGTACCAATCACTGGAAATTGACCGCTACAGTTTACGAAGATATTTGGCGCGTTCGTTCTCTATCCCTGTTAACGGGTGAGCTATTCCCCATAGAAAAAGAGAAAGAACTACTTAAAAAGTGGGTCAATCCACAGCCCGGATTAACCC
>JAGXIS010000001.1 GCA_024635465.1 Bacteroidota bacterium
CACCAATACACAATGTCAAAACTAAGAACGATTAAAAAGCAACCATCCAATCATTTGTCGGGGAGACAGGATTTGAACCGCGGAAGCACTGCTTTCGCAATCTGATCAAAACCCACTCACCAATACACTACGTCAAAACTAAGAACGATTAAAAAGCAACCATCCAATCATTTGTCGGGGAGACAGGATTTGAACCTGCGACCCTTCGCTCCCAAAGCGAATGCGCTACCGGGCTGCGCCACTCCCCGAATTTAAAATTCAACTCTGTTTGCAAACATATCAGAACCGTTTCATTCCATTATTTCAACTTAGCCCGACTAAGTTTTTCAATTTTTAAACAGACTTAAAAGATAAAGGATTTATCCTCTGTATGCAATTTCAACGTTTAAAAAATATGCCAAATTAATCTATTAGTTTTCTTATGAACTCAGATATAATACCCACGGCATAAGCAACTAACTGTGTGATTGATGTAACAACCGCTAATAGTGCAATTAAGACATTACGCTCATCAATTAAAGCGGATGAAAATATCAGAAATAAATATAGGAGATAAACTGCGAGAAGCGATTGAAACCAAAATATAGAAATGAAATAGAGTATAGGCAGAGTGAGAAGACCAAAAAGAAAAAATACCGGAAAAAGGTGGACAAACTTTAACTCTTTGGGGTAGAATCGACTGATATTGACTCTAGCTCTGCCGAAAAAATGCAATTGTTTGAAAAAATCGGAGATATTTATTCTGCGTTTATGATATACAAAAGCCTCTTCAATCAAAACAGTATTAAATCCGGACTCTTTAATTCGGATACTGAACTCAATATCTTCACCCATTCTGGTGATTCGGTATCCTCCTGTCTTTTCAAATACCTCCTTACTGATTCCCATGTTAAAACTTCTGGGATGAAAATTTGAGACTCTTTTTCTACTTCCGCGAATCCCACCGGTTGTAAGTAAGGATGTCATGCTGAAATTAATCGCTTTTTGAATCGCCGAAAACGAGGAATCAGCTTTATCAGGGCCACCCCAGCAATCGACTTGATTCACTTGAATGAATGAATTCACCTGCTCAAGGTAGTGGGGTGGAACAATACAATCAGAGTCGTATACAATAAGATAATCACCTTTGGCTCGGGTAAACCCGAAATTTCTGGAAAATCCCTGCCCACTGTTCTCTTTGAAGTAGTATCTTATTTTAAGTATATCCTTGAATTGGTCTACAATCTCCTCACAGAGAATATCAGACCCATCCTCAATAATCAAAACTTCAAAGGATGTATATGTTTGATGAGTTAAGCTTGATAAAAGCTCTCTGATTTCATCGGGTCGGTTATAAACTGGAACGATGATCGAGTAAAACATGGGTGATATTCAATGAAATATTTTCGTTCTTTATAAAACTAATATAACAACATTCTAATATCGATAGATGAAGTATCTTTCTCTTTTATTTTTGATCATGTTCAGTGGAATTTCGATCCACGCACAAACCATTTCAGTAACTCCTGTCCAACAACACGTGAACTATGGGCAGAATACATACCCAATTGATAGTAACACATTGTCAATCAGTTCCAATTCAGTGCAAATCGGGGATGTCTCCATTGAACAACCGCGTTCGTGGGCGAAGAGTCATCAAGGGAATAAAGTCTCCTTTTTGATGAATAGGGGCAGTCTTTATCTCATGAATGTAGATGCTTCCGGAAATACCATTGTTGATAATGAATTGGAATTTTTTGATTCAACGGATCAAACACTGAATGTTTACTCTTTTAATGACGGCCGTTCAATCATTAGAGATAATGTAGCTAATTTCACATTTTTTGATGCAAATGGCGAGTTAATGTATTCCTTTTCAAATAGCACCCAAAGTGTAGATGGAGAGATGGAATCAGAACTTTCTTCAGACTCAAACGGTCGCACAGTTGTCTTATACAACCCGGTTATTGCGTATGGAAACAATACCGGTTCCATAGCAAATATTATTTATGGAGAGGAGAACAGTTATGAATTTTTCAGAGATCCTCAAAAAGAAATTCGTCAGGTAAATGTGAGCAGTGACGGGGCATACATCACTGTTATTGCAGCAAACAGCAGTGGGAGTCAGGTATTATTGTTTGATCGTTTTGGAAATGAACTCTATCAATATCAAACAGATGAAGAACTACTAGGTGCTTCTTTATCATCAGATGCCAATTTCATAACCATGTTTAGTTCAGGAAGGGTGCAGGTATACAATGTAGAAACGAATGAGTCGATGGGAAGTGCCTCATCCAGAAGTTCTATTATATACGCTGTATTTATCCCTCAGGATGAAACCGTGTTTGCATTAGGAGGATCACTTACAGGGAGAAATATCTCCAATCCTACCCTCACAGCAGTCCATTTAGGTTTGCGACAGATCACTCGAAATGAAATTGATTTGAATCTATCCACATTGGATCGGGATGCCATCCGTATCACCAGAACAGGGGCGGGGAACTACAGTTTAACAGGTTTGAACAAGTCCTTAAATTTACAAACGAGTTATTAAAACAAAAGTTTGGCAGAGCTGTATGATTTCACACTCTGCCGTTTACAAAACTATTTGGCTTTTGCTTCCTGCTCTGATTCAGATTCCGATTCTGAAGAATTAGAACTGTTTTTTTCACTTCCGGTTTCAGCTTCAATCCACTCAAACTCCAGACCGTCTCTCGACTTATTCATTTTGATTTTTATCGTGGAGTCTGTCTTGTGTTCTACACCAAGGATCTCCTCTGCCAGGGGATCTTCAACATATTTCTGAATAGCTCGTTTTAAAGGACGAGCACCGAATTTCGGATCAAATCCTTTTTCAGATATAAAATCTTTTGCACCTTTAGAAAGCTCCAGATTGTAACCCAGCGCACGAATTCTACTGAATAACTCATCCGATAAGATATCGATGATCTTGAAAATATCCGCTTTCTCGAGGGGTCTGAAGGTAAGTACATCGTCAATTCGATTCAGAAACTCGGGATTGAATACTTTTTTAAGTGCATCCTGGATCGTTGATTTCATTTTGGCGTAATCGAAGTCACCATCACCGGCTTCAAAACCGATTCCTTTACCCATATTTCGGATATCTCTGGCTCCAATATTAGAAGTCATAATGATGATGGTATTTCTGAAGTCAACTTTCCGACCGAGACTATCTGTCAAAACCCCGTCATCCAAAACCTGTAGAAGTATATTAAAGACATCCGGGTGCGCTTTCTCAATTTCATCCAAAAGCACAACACTATATGGTTTTCTTCGGACTTTCTCCGTTAAGATTCCACCTTCTTCATACCCAACATATCCTGGCGGTGCACCAACGAGACGTGAAACACTGAATTTTTCCATGTACTCACTCATATCGACACGGATAAGTGCCTCATCCTTGTCAAAAAGATATTTGGCCAATACTTTTGCCATTTCTGTTTTCCCAACGCCTGTAGGGCCTAAGAAGATAAATGACCCAATAGGTCGGGCCGGATCTTTTAAACCGGCACGAGTTCTTTGGATGGCTTTGGTCAATTTGAGAATTGCTTCTTCCTGTCCAACCACCTTTTTACTCAGTTCTTCTTTCATCTTAAGAAGTTTCTGGCCTTCTTTCTGGCTAATTTTATTCACAGGCACACCGCTCATCATAGCCACAACAGAAGCTACATCATCATCTGTTACATCATAGAGAATATGCTCAGATTCTTTTTCCCACTCACGCTGAGACTGTTCCAACTCTTCCATTAATCTTTTTTCAGTATCGCGAAGACGTGCAGCTTCTTCAAAACGCTGCTTCTTGACCATTGTATTTTTTTCATTGCTGGTTTTTTCAATCTCCTCTTCCAGTTCAATAATATGATCAGGCACCGTGATGTTTGATAAGTGTACTCTGGCACCTACTTCATCCAGAGCATCTATGGCCTTATCAGGTAAGAAGTGGTCAGTCACATACCTGTCTGTCAGTGTAACACAGGCAGTCAGTGCATCCGCCGAATACCGAACATTGTGATGCTTCTCATACTTACCTTTAATCTGGTTTAAAATTTCCAACGTTTCATCCGCTGTGGTTGGTTCAACCATGATTTTTTGGAATCGACGTTCTAATGCACCGTCTTTTTCAATGAATTGGCGGTATTCGTTTAAAGTCGTAGCACCGATAGCTTGCACTTCACCTCGTGCCAACGCCGGTTTTAACATGTTTGAAGCATCCAATGAGCCACTCGCGCCACCTGCACCAACAATAGTGTGCAGTTCATCAATAAAGAGAATTACATTGTCAGTTTTTTCAAGCTCACTCATCACAGCTTTCATTCTCTCTTCAAATTGGCCACGATACTTTGTACCGGCAACCAAGGCTGCCAGGTCCAGAGCAATGACTCTCTTATCATAGAGAACTCTCGATACCTTTCTGTCAATAATTCGGGAAGCAAGTCCTTCAGCAATTGCTGTTTTACCAACACCGGGCTCACCAATTAATACAGGATTATTCTTTTTTCTCCTGCTCAAAACCTGAGCAACTCTTTCAATTTCCTTTTCCCTACCGATGATAGGGTCCAACTTACCATCTTCAGCTAGTTGAGTTAAATCTCTTCCAAAGTTGTCAAGAACAGGTGTTTTTGATTTTTCCATTTTCTTTTCTCTGCCACTTCCTGGTGTTTGTGATCCTTTAGAGGAGGGTGATTCCGGACCCGCTGAGGCAGAACGTGTATCCATTCGATCTACATCTCTGGTGTTTCCGGAAATAATCATATCAAGCTCCTCACGAACCGAGTCGTACGATACATTAAATTGTTGCAGTATCTGAGCGGCGATATTTTCTTCGTCTCGAAGCAATGAGAGCAGAAGATGCTCTGTGCCTATCGTGTCACTTTTGTAGAGTTTAGCTTCCAGATAGGTAATCCTTAAAACTTTTTCAGCTTGTTTGGTCAAGGGTATATTCCCTACAGTAACCGTACCACCGGTTCCGCGAACTGTGTCTTCAATCGTTTTTTTCAGTTTAAAAAGATCACAATCCAGATTTTTCAAAATTCTAATTGCAACACCGTCACCCAAGCGTACGATACCGAGGATCAGATGCTCTGTTCCAATATAGTCATGTCCTAACCGTAATGCTTCTTCACGGCTGAACTGTATTACGTCTCTAACTTTACTTGAAAAATTACCCTCCATATCGGGACCTGAAAATTTAGATTTGATTCATTTAAGTACCTAACGAACCATGTATAATTTTAGTTCAATTATATCGAAAGTAGTATGGTGAAAAAGTAAATGCAAGCTTAATAGTAGAATCTGATGAATTAACCGTCAGAACTATGTAAAAAATTAAAAAAGTGAGGTGCCTGTCATCTCTTCCGGCTTTTCCAAGCCAATTAATTTTAATAAGGTAGGAGCTACATCAGCAAGTTTTCCATCTCGAAGCTTAGCAGCACGTTCACTGATGAGTAGAGCGGGAACACGGGCTGTTGTATGTGCTGTATGCGGGCTGCCATCGGGCTGTATCATGCAATCAGAATTACCGTGATCTGAGATTATAAGTATTTCATATCCGGCTTCTTTGGCAGCAGGAATCAAATTCTTAAGCTGGTCATCAATAGTTTCCAAAGCCTTGATAGCTGCCTCCATAACTCCGGTATGCCCAACCATATCCGGATTTGCAAAATTGAGAATAATCAGATCAAAATTTTTGCCCAAATTATTTAAAACAGTAGTAGTAACTTCTTTGGCGCTCATTTCCGGCTTCAAATCATAAGTAGCGACTTTTGGACTCGGTATCATAACTCTCTCTTCACCTTCATTCGGTGTCTCTTCACCGCCATTAAAAAAGTAGGTGACATG
>JAGXIS010000182.1 GCA_024635465.1 Bacteroidota bacterium
ACCGAGCATCAACTGTTGGGCAAGACTAACACTCACATTTTCAGTGCCATTAAACCTTTCAAATGAATTCCAGGAATTAAATAGAGCTTCAAATACACCCATTGTTTCATACTCGGGACTGTCGGAATCTAAACTGATTCTTTGGTTACGAGCCATAATTTTAGAAATATCATTAGAAAATGTAATAGTATTCATGCCATTTGAGTCCAAATCCATCTTATAGGCCCAACCGGCTCTAAACATAGTAGGTAGTGGATCTCTTTGTGCATTATCAGTGTATTGAATACCCGGACCTATATTTGAGACATTCAATCCTGCATTGAATGTTGCTTCTCTATTTCCTATTTGGAAGGGATTTGATTTATAAAGTGCTGCTAAATCAACACCCACACTAGAGCCGGGACTGATATCTTGCCCACTTACACTACCACTTGCTAAAGAACTGTAGATATATCTGATTCCGGTGCCCAATGCGAAAGTTTCAGATATTTTCAAACCGTATGAGAGTCCAGTAGAAATTTCGAAACTATTAAATCTACCTAATTCCAATCCCGTTTCATCTGTCCGAGTCTGTTCTCCAAGATTTAGAAAAGTGAGATGTCCACCAATGGTTCCGATACCATCTACGTAATAAGTACCAACCAGGTAATCGTAAAAAAGATCAGCGTTAAAAGCCGGTAACCAATTCGCGTGAGTAAGACTCACCTGGTTCTGGCTTTGAAATGCCAATCCGGCTGGGTTCCAAAATATGGCGGATGCATTGTCTGCAATTGCTACACCTGTATTACCCATTCCTGTTGATCTTGAATCAGGCTCAATTTGCAAGAAGGGTACAGCTGTTATTCCTACTTGGGAGTATGCTGTTCCATAGGATAAAAATAGGAGCACGAAGGTAAGAGAGAGTAATTTTTTCATAAACACTGGTAAAAATGGTTTGTCCTGTATTTTAAACAGATTAATATCTGTTTTATTGTTATTGAACATGTCTAAAATCAAGTGATAATATGATATACTTTAATTTCAACATGTAATATATCAATCTGGCAAAAATGCTTAATCAAGCTGTAGCTATTATTCGAATAGATAGTTGTTTAGTGAATGGACAAACTGAATAAATTTATGCAATAGGAAAATAACGAACAAATCCTAACAGTAATTATGATACATCCGACCGCTAAAAAAGTCAAATAAATAGGGTTTTATTAGAGAATTCAAATAAAAAACTCTAAACGCGTTCAAGAACCAATGCAGATGCACCACCACCACCATTACAAATGCCGGAGCAACCAATTTTACCTTCATTTTTAATTAGAGCATGAATAAGTGTAACAACTATTCTTGCACCGGAGCATCCAAGCGGATGTCCAATACTGACAGCTCCTCCATGAATGTTCACTTTTTCACTGTCCAATTTGAGCAATTGATTATTTGCAATTGAAACCACTGAGAAAGCTTCATTGATTTCATAAAGGTCAACATCTTCGTTTTTTACTTTAGCTCTTTTGAGTGCCATGGGAATGGCATCAGCAGGAGCTGTTGTAAATCGCTCCGGACTTTTAGCTGCACTTGCATATCCTCTGATAATCGCTAATGGTTTGATATTTAATTCTTTGGCTTTCTCCTCACTCATCAACAGTACGGCAGCTGCACCATCATTAATGCTACTTGCATTTGCAGCAGTAATAGTTCCATCTTTAGCAAAAACAGGTTTGAGTTGTGGAATTTTTTCAAAATTGACTCTATCTAATTCTTCATCCATGGTCACCATGGTGACATTTCCCTTCCTGTCTTTTACTTTTATCGCTACAATCTCATTTTTAAAATATCCTTTTTCATGGGCATCAATTGCTCTTTTATAAGATTCAGTGGCAAATTGATCCTGCTCTTCACGACTGATATTACACTCTGATGCACATAATTCGCCGGCTGAACCCATATGAAAATCGTTATATACGTCCCACAAACCATCTGTAATGATGCCATCTAATGCTTCACTATGACCTAATTTAGCTCCAAAACGCTCTTTTTTTAGATAAAAGGGGACATTACTCATACTCTCCATTCCTCCTGCAACCATAATATCATTTTGGCCGAGTGATATTTGGTCAGCAGCAATCATGATAGCCTTCATTCCTGATGCACACACCTTATTGACGGTAGTAGCAGGTGTTTTGTCTGAAAGCCCTGCTTTTAATGTTGCTTGACGTGCAGGGGCCTGTCCAATTCCGGCACTCAATACATTACCCATCACAACTTCATCAACCTGATCCATTTTAATGCCGGCAGATTTTATAACTTCATATATGACTGCTGCTCCTAACTCAGGGGCAGTATAGGAGGATAAAGAACCACCAAAAGATCCGATGGGTGTACGTTTTGCTGCAACAATAACAACATTTCTCATAATTCAACTACTTATTAATTTTTTATAATTATTCAAAAGCCTGGTTGAGATCTTCAATAAGATCTTCCACATCTTCTATTCCAACCGATAATCTGATTAAAGAATCCATGAGTCCGGCAGCTTCTCTTACATCTTTTGGAATTGAGCCGTGTGTCATGGAAGCTGGATGACTAATAAGTGATTCTACTCCTCCAAGACTCTCTGCAAGAGTGAATATTTTAGTTTTTTTCATAACATCAAATGCACTTTCTATCGAATCTTCTGTCATGGTAAAGGAGAGCATCGCACCGAAGTCGTTCATCTGGCGGCTAGCCAGTTGATGTTGTGCATGACTTTTGAGTCCCGGATAATATACGGTTCCGACACGAGGGTGGGTGGTTAGGAAATCAGCAATTTTTTTTGCGTTTTGAACAGATCTTTCCACACGAACATGCAATGTTTTGATACCCCTAAGTATAAGGTAGCAGTCTGTTGGACCCGGTACAGCGCCTGTAGTTTTGACCTGAAATTTGATCTTCTCCATAAACTCTTTGTTAGAGCTGGCAACAGCACCGCCAATCACATCCGAATGTCCACCGAGGTATTTGGTTGTGGAGTGCATGACTACATCAGCACCTAAAAGAAGGGGTTGTTGAAGATAAGGTGATGCAAAAGTGTTATCGACAACGGAAAGTATATCACTGTTTTTAATTAGGTTGGTTACAGCGTCAATATCTATAATTCGGAGTAGTGGGTTTGTTGGAGTTTCAATCCAGATCAGCCTTGTATTTTTTTGGATAGCTTGATCCACTTCTTCGATATTTGTCATATCAACAAACGAAAAGTCTATGCCATAGGGTTCAAATACTTGAGTAAAGAGTCTGTATGAACCTCCATATAGATCATTAGTTGAAATGACATGATCACCGGGTTTCAGCGTTTTTAGAATGGCATCAATTGCGGCTACACCACTCGAAAAGCATGCGCATTCATCAGCTTCTTCCAATCCGGCAATCAACTTTTCTAAAGCTGTCCGAGTCGGATTTCCAACTCTTGCGTAGTCATAGCCTTGATGATCATTCGGTGCTTTTTGTGCATAGGTTGATGTGTGAAAAACAGGTGGCATTACGGCACCACTCGTTTCTTCCGGTTTTTGACCGGCGTGTATTGCTTTCGTATTAAATTTCATAAATCAAAAATTGTAAGACCGTTCTATAGAATCAGCTTTTTCACTCATGCCGGCATCTATGTAGAGATTATATAGAGTATAAACATACTCCATGTTATCAGGGTTCATCTCTGTAAGTTTTTCCCATAATTCGATAGAATTATCATTGTAATTTTGAATTAAAGACTGAATCTGTGAATCAATTTCCGTTGTAAGAGTAACTGTTGATTGGATGGAAGTGAGATTATTGACACTATTAATGTAAAATGTACCCATTCTAAATAAACTCTCTTCATTCGAAGGGATCGTTGTTTGCAGAGACTCATAAATTGTGTGTGCATCATTTGATATCTCTAACAATTCTTCAATTAATTCATCAATCGGCTCACCTGCTTCAAACTCACTGTAGAGTTCTTCAGTTTTTGTTGAAAAAAGAAAATATAGCTGAGTGGCCAACTCTTCTTTATAAAAATATCTTGCCGGAAACTCTTCAGATAAGATTTCTAATTGAATGATCGCGTCACTGTGACGCTGACTAATCATGTATGCATTTATAAGGCCATGGAGAAGTCGATTGTCATTTGAATTGTTAGAAACCAGATTTTCATAAATAATGATAGACTCTTCAGTGTTACCTGTTTCCAGATATAGATAAGCTAGTTTCTCTAATAATTCCGGGTCCGGCTCTAGAGTCCGATTCATGCCATTTTCAAGTGTTTCAATGGCGTTACGAATTGAACCATTTTCGTAGAAAGTAGTGGACATGAGATTATAAGTAATCAGACTGTCCGGTTGTAATACGATTGCATTATCAAAATGAGCTAAAATCTCGTAGAAATGTTCATTAGCTTCACTATTTCTATTCAATTGTAATAGTCGAATACCGCTAGATTGTTCAGTAGTCCAGGCCTTAACTAGAATATCTGTGATTTCAGAAATTTCACTATTATCATTTGGACCTTCCTGGTGATTTAATGAGTAAAGATTTTGATATATGGGATAACGATCGGATGGATTTGATTGTTGAGATGCGTATTCATTCAGCAGTGATGCTTTTTGAATTTTTAGATCTTGGTTATTGGGATCTGCTTCCAACGCCAGGTTAATGCGTGTAATCTGATCATTCAATTGTTGCAGTTGAGTTGGCTCAACAGATGATTCAGTACTTTCAAAAACGGAACATGATACAGCAAAAAAAATCCCGAAGGCAAGTACAATACTTGCCATTCGGGTTGATAAATAATTCATAGTTTATATTTAAATATTGATTAATCCTCGAAGTCGGCTTTCTCCATAGCTTCAAGTGCCTCTTCTTCCATGCCTAATTGAGTATAGACTTGAAATAATGATTGCCAGTTATCTGTGTTTTCCGGATTGATTTCAGCAGCGGCTTCGTAGTATACTCTTGCCAGTTGAAGATTTTCACGAGCACGTTCATCTAATGATTCAACAAGATCTTCGTCGCCTACTACATTGTTTCTTCTTTCAAAAAGATTAGCAGCTTTATTTTGGTAGATAATGGCCAGAGTAAAATTAGCAGATTCACTTTCCGGCTCAAGTTCTACGACTCTTTCCATCTGTTCTATTGAGATCGCTGTAAACTCATCAATTTCAGCTTCAAGCCTATCGATTTCTTGTTGCAATTCCGCAATACGATCTTCTGTTTCCGCTCTTTCTTCTCCACTTTGTGAACGTAACTCTATACCAAGATCAAACATTTCTCTGTATAGCTCAGTAACTTCAACAGTATTACGATCCACACTTTGATAAATTTGAGTACCTAATACTCTTCTATACTGAGGATTATCAGGTTCTTGAGCAATAAGAGCTTCAATTAGCTCAACAGCTCTATCTCTATCTCCGGACTGAATGTATGCATCAGCTAGAAACTGAACGAAACTTGTTTCATCAGGATACAAATCTTGAGCTTCTTCAGAATAACGAATAGCTTCCTCATATCTATTTTCAAATAGATAAAGACTGATTAGAAATTCATAGTCATCCACGAGTGGTGGATCCAAAAGAGACATTGCCGTTTCATAAGCACTGATTGAGTTTTCAATTTCATCC
The DNA here is from genome assembly GCA_024635465.1 of Bacteroidota bacterium. Lineage (GTDB taxonomy): Bacteria > Bacteroidota > Rhodothermia > Balneolales > Balneolaceae > Rhodohalobacter. Next base: position 5,622 of record JAGXIS010000182.1, read on the forward strand.
ATTTGGAAATAAGTGGATGCCATTACCTGATACGTCATTGCACTGTCAGGATTCATAGCTGCAGCATTTTCGAAATGATACAAAGATGTTCGGTAAGGATCCGGTGTTGCATTAAACAGACTGTCTTCTGTCTGAATATTCACCCCTCTATTATACTCATCAGCCCAATAACCAACGACTGTGTCATTGAGTTCTTGTAGTTCTGCGGGTGTCTCTTCTTGATTCTGCATTAATTCCTTAGCAGTATCCATTGACTCTTTAGATCTCTCATAATATGGCTTTCTATCAGCAGGAACATCTATAGTTTCAGCCATTGCTGCGAGTACAATTCCTTTATAATAGTGTGCTATATAGTTGTCAGGATTTTCTGTTATTGCATCTTCAGTAATTTGAAGTGCAGCGTCATAATCTCCTGTGAAAATACTAAGTGTTACGTCATCGACAAATGGATCGGTTGTTTCACATGCCAATAACATTGCCGCTAATGCGATGATCGGTAGAAATAATTTATAACTTTTCATTTTTTATAATATCGTTCATTTTGGTTGAATTGATCACTGTAAAGTAACTATATATAGAGGATTCCGCAATATGCATAGAGATTGATCATTAAATTAACTGTGAACTAATCTATGCTATATCTTACATTTAAATGGATGCTATTAAATAAAAGAACGAAAATTAATAATAAAATTTATGAGTAAAATAAAAGTAGAAACAAAATCAGCACCGGATGCTCTCGGGCCCTATAGTCAAGCAATTATACATCAAGGAGTAGTTTATTGTTCCGGACAAATTGCAATCGATCCAAAAAGTAAAACACTTGTAGAAGGGGGTATTACTGAACAGGTAGATCAGGTAATGAAAAACCTTAAATCAGTTCTATTAGCCGCCAAAAGTGACACTGATAAAATCCTGAAATGCACTATTTATCTATTTGATATGTCTGACTTTGCAGCTTTAAATGATATCTACTCATCATATTTTAAGTCCGATCCGCCTGCCAGAGAAACAGTTGCAGTAAAGGGACTGCCTAAAGATGTCTTGGTTGAGATCAGTTGTATTGCTTATCAATAATTAGTAAGCAAGTGTAACTTCACTGCTTGATCGGTTTCCAACCCCATCATAAACTTCAATGATAACATGATTGGTTTGTGACGGTCTGAATTCGGGATGATAATAAATCAGAGAATTCATTTCCGGATCGTATTCAACGATTCCTCTTATCCCGTTTACTGAAATGTTGGATCGTCTATAATCGATTCCGGTTAATCCATCCCTTGTTGGTACAATTACGATAAGCTTTCCAGCATTATTACGATCAATCCTGCTTTTGCCAATCCATGGACTCAAATTGTCCTCTTTCAACACTAGTGTACTTATTTCATTCAAAGTAGCTCGAATTACCCTGCCGGTGTTATTGGTATTCAGAGCGAATAATCTATTTCTGAAACTATCTACAGAGAAGAGCGCTAATTGAGAGTTTCCTTTTAAATGGTCGGGTAAGATAAAATTAAAAGTGATCGGACTATTAAGCGGGAGTCTATCCGGCTCAAAATGAAAATAGATATCTCCATCAGATACAGTTGTTGAAAGTTGAATATCCAGGGTATCGTAAACGGCCTCATGAGGAAACTGAACCCAAATATTTCTATCCGGTGTAGTGAGAACGGCAGAACTGTTTGGAATAATTTTTTTCCGAACAGATTGACCCGATCGAAATGGAAAAAGATGTTTAATTCGCTGATAGGAGATAGAGGTTTGTTCTGAGGGGTTGATTTGGGGACCTGATGTGTTTAAAGAAATATCAGACAAATAAATAGTGGGAGTCGAAATCTCTCTTTTTGGTATCTCAGGATATGTTGGCACATAAGTTATCTCATGTTTATGTTTTTGATTTCCTGTTACATGAAGGGTTAGATAAGCTGTAGTTGAGTTGCCATAGATATCGGAAGCAGTAATTTTCAAGGGGTAATTGCCGTCTTCAAAATTAATAACCCCTCTGTTTTTTTTGATTTTATAAAAAGGTAAGTCATTTCCTTCAACAACATAGAGCCTCTGGAACCCGCGTCTGGTTTGAGCTAGAATAGGGTAGGATCTATCTAAAAAAAGTTGTCCGGCTTGTTGATAAGAAAAATAATCTTTGGTTTCATGGTACAGTGTATCGGCCTCATGGACTACAATTAAAGAGTGAACGGCATAGATATTGGGTGTTTGATTGGATCTGTCGTGTACATTTACAGATAGACCGATAGGTCCATTCACATCGATTTCGCCAAAGTAGTAATCACTATTTGATCTGTTGGCTTCAAAAATGTCAAAACCTTTGGGTTTTAATGAGTTGGAGTCAAGATATTCAACTCCAAGTTGGCGAAATACGGGTGGGATATTATCAGTAATGGATAGATTTGTTAGAAGTGGATTGAAGGGTCTGAAATCGGAATCGCGAAGTTCAAAATGCAGATGGGGAGGTCCTACACCGGTAGAGCCAGAGTACCCAATGGTGTCTCCCTGACGAAATTTAAATGATTGATCAGTGAGCAATAGATTTAAATCAGCACTGTAGTCAAGAAGCCGCAGAGAGTCTGCATAAGCTTGTAATCCGGTCTCAAATCTATTGAGATGAGCATATATTGAATAAGTATCATCATCATGTTTCATATAAATGACATTTCCATATCCATACGGACTCATCCCTAAACGAAAAATTTCACCGTCTCTTGTTGCGAATACACGATATCCTTCGCGTCCCCATGTTCGAATATCAATACCGGCATGAAAATGAGCGGAACGGGTCTCAGCAAAAGTAGATGATAATTGCTGACTCGCATCTGTAGGCCATGAGTAAATTACCGAGTCTGCCGGTAGAGATATCGATTGAGATTTTAGTTCTGAAATCTGAGAAAAGGATAACAGAATGAAAAAAATGAGAGCGGTTTTTTTAATCCACATCTACTTCTAATGTTGAAAGGTTATCACCAATTGTGGCAACTATTTTGTCGCCTTTATGAATCTGGCTTACACCCTCCGGAGTTCCGGTGAATATGAGGTCACCCGGAGCCAATTTGAAATGCGTCGATAGGTAACTGATGATTTCAGCGAGAGAAAAGATCATGCCGGATGTATTTCCTGATTGTCTTACATTCCCATTTACAGAGACTGATAAGTTCAGGTTTTGTACATCAATATTACACTTTGTATTGTAATCAATAAAATTTCCTAAGGGTGCAAAAGAGTGAAGCCCCTTTGAAAGTGTCCAGGGGAGCCCTGCTATTTTGGCTTCAGATTGCAGATCCCTTGCGGTCAGGTCTAACCCGACTGACAGGGCGTGTACAGATTGAAGTGCTTCGTCTTCTGTTACTTGAAAAGTTTCTTTGCCAATCAGTGCTACAAGTTCAACTTCATGATGAACATTTGAGGAGATGGAGGGTAAGATAACTTTCTCACTGTTTCGAATGATCGAAGAGCGTGGTTTAAGGAAAACTACCGGGTCAATAGTTTTTTCACTCTTCATCTCTTCAATATGTTTGGCATAATTACGACCAATGCAATAGATCGTACCAAACTGTAAGTGGGGATATTCCTGTATTTGATATGTCATAGGAGCAAAATAAAAAAAGCCACGATAATAAAATTACCGTGGCTTGAAAATGTTTAAAATATTTTCTTATGCAGGATCTACTGACACAAATTTCCTTCCATTGCCACGTCTGCGAAACGATACAGTTCCTTCAGATAGTGCGAACAGAGTGTCATCACTGCCTCTTCCGACATTTTCACCGGGATGAAATTTTGTACCTCTCTGTCGGACTATAATATTGCCCGCTTTTACCACTTCACCGCCGAATTTTTTTACACCCAGACGTTTTGATTCTGAATCACGTCCGTTTCTGGTAGAGCCTTGTCCTTTCTTATGTGCCATGAGTTACCTTTTTTTAAGAAAATTTTCCAATTTGAAGCTGTGTAATCGCTTGTCTGTGGCCATTTTTAACTCTATAGCCTTTTCTTCTCTTCTTTTTGAAGACAATTACTTTATCAGCTTTAAGATTTTCAATTATTTTAGCTTCAATTTTAGCACCTTTAACAGTAGGTTTGCCAACTTTGATCTTGCCATCAGCATCTTTTACAAGCAATACTTCATCAAGTGTTACTGATTCATCATCAGACGTTAGCCGGTTTACAAAAATGTTTTGATCTTCAGCAACCTTGTACTGATGCCCGCCAATTTTAACGATAGCGTACATAATTTTTTTGATTCATTAAATTCAAATTTCTATACAGACACCAAATATAACCTTTTTTGAAATAATTTAAAATCCTATTAGTTGATTTATTTCTAAAATGTTAGATAATTCAAGAAGGTTGATTTTACAGGTTCTATAAGAAGATGTATATTTCAAATAAAAACCATCATTATGAAAATGAATAAACTACCTGATCTTCACAAACAAGCGTTTAAATATAAAAATACTAAACGTCTTCAACATGATGGTGGACGCGCATGGATAAAAGATTCTCAACTTTATGAATCCAGAAATGATGTCAATGGCCGATTGATTACTGTATCGAATGAGAATCAAGACTCAACTAAATCGTAGCGAAGGTGAGTGATGTTTAATTATTTAAATAAATTATAAACAACAATTTATCCGACTCTTATTCTAATCATAAAGCCACTATACATCTAACTTTCAACTCGCCATCTTTTTTGGGATCGCTTTATGAATTCCTGAACGATTTACATGCCCGATATACTTTCCAATAATTCGAACCTCTTCAAAAATGTCTGGGGATATCATAATATCATTATACTCTTTATTGGCCGGTTCAAGTCTGAGACCATCTCTATCATGGTAAATTCTCTTCAGACTGGTTTCACCATTGTATAAGACAGCTCCGATGTCACCATCCTGAACATCACTATCCATTAAAAGAACAAAATCTCCATCATAGATACCGGCATCTTTCATACTTAATCCGGATACTCTGAGTGCAAACATATCATCCATTCTTGGGAATAGCATGTCGAGTGTAATCTGGCCTAAATCAGCTTCAACGGCTTCCTGAAGATAACCGGCAGCTATTAAACCACGAACCGGAATACCGGAATTCTTCTTCAGCCCCAGATTTTCTTCAAAGTTGGGATGAATATCATACTCCTCATCATGCGTTCGGATAAGATATTCCTTCTTTAAAAGTGCCTGAATATTTTGTGTTACACTGTTTGGTGACTTATAATTGAATGCATCAGCTATTTCACGATAAGTAGGCCATACATCATATTCTTTCTTATAATCAATAATAAAATCAAAAAACTCTTTCTGCTTTCTGGTTAATTGTCCGTTGTCCATAGTTATATTTGTTTATGTATGATATATGTGTAATAAACGAAAACCTTTTGTTAAAAACAATTCAATGAGATTTCCTTTTAAATATTTTTTTCATCTGAATGTCTTACTCATCATTATCATAGTAAATAGTTCTTGTGCTACAAATGAACGTACTGTTTCAGAACCGAGCGAAATTGATCCAAATTTCAATATTCTTTCAGAAGCTGTTATTGATCGTAATGAAGACGTGTTGTGGAAGTTAAAAGACAGTTCGAATGAGAAAATCTCCGGCGCTGCATGGAGGGCGCTTGCGATCACTACAATTGATGACTTACGTGAGTTAATGGATCTTGCTATCGACACGGATCAAGAGGAAGCATGGTATGTATTACGATTTGAGAATCTTACCGAATTAGAAATTGAAGAAATCAGTATCTATTTCTTTACAAGTGATGCTAAACGTGGCCCTATCTGTTCGTTCTTTTTTTCACAGGGGGATAGATGGACATTGGATATGCTTTTAAAGAATAGTGAGATTATTCTGGATAACAAAGAGTGTGCCATGGCTGTAGGAGGAATGTTGACTCGTATTGAAGCAGGTGAGGAGAATGTAAAGAGAGTCATAGATTTGTTAGACGAAACGGTTGAGGACGAAATAAAGTCATTTCTTCTCTATGGATTCTGGCGTTCAGCATTGAACAGGCCAAATGAGGGTACAGAAACATTTGATAAACTTTTCCGGGCATTGGAGAATAGAAAAAATAGTTTGCCGGCTCTCATTGACGAGTTTTTAATCAGGCTGACCGGTGCACGTGGTTTTGAGTTTGTGATGAATAATCGTTCAGACGACGAATTGACTGAACATGTTCAACTCTCTGTTGAATTAGCCAGATCAGTCAGACATTTAAACGGTGATAATTTGGATAAAAAAACAATCTTGCGTCTACTGAATCATCCAAATCCGCACGTTACTGCTATGACATTGGAGTCTTTAAAAGAATTGAATAATCTCGATCCTAACTGGTTGAACACCCTGACCGAATCATTGAGTCACTTTCCTGAGAATGCAGAGGTATCTATCACAACTCTCGAATTACTCCAATTAAATGGTGTAGATATTTTGGAAATGGATGCTATTCTTGATCAAATCGATCAAAATTACCCCTTTTTTAAAGATCGAACATTGGGACTTTATAAGGAGCGAACGGACACTGAAGTTTATTTTAATAAGATTCTAGATGAATTAGAAAGTGAAGGGATTGAAGCGCAACATGCTGCTGTTGCGCTGTCGGATTTTGCAAATAGTTATTCTTATCCATCAGAAATAAAAGATAGAATACGAGCCTCTTTATCAGCTGCTATACTCAATCAAAACAGATCAGTAATTACGGCATCCGGTCAACTTCTGACGAATAGGGATTATTTTGATGAGAATGATAAAAATTTATTTATGGAAGGCTATACCCGGGCCGTTGAAAACCACAATTTTTCGATTGCCCAACTTCTTTTTGGAGTTATGACTGAACTGAGTCTTATAGAAGATGATTTTAATCCGGAAATTCGTTCAAATGAATTTCAGATGCCGGACTGGCAACGCATTATGGAATTGGGGGATCACCCACGATGGGTATTAAAGACTAACAAGGGGGAAATCGTGATTCAACTCGATCCCATGACTGCACCATTTACTGTTTCTTCGATCGACTCATTAACAAGAGCCGGAATGTATGATGGTGTGAATTTTCACAGGGTTGTTAGAAATTTTGTGATCCAGGGAGGGGATTTTGATCGTAGAGATGGTCTTGGAGGACCCGGTTATAGAATTCCGACAGAACCGGCTCTTTATACTTTTGACAGGGGAGTTGTTGGAATGGCAAGTTCAGGTCAGGATACTGAGGGGAGTCAATTTTTTATCACACATACATGGACTCCCCATCTAGACGGACTCTATACAATATTTGGTGAAGTCATTCACGGAATGGACGTTGTAGATCGTATTCAAATTGGAGATATGGTTTTAAGCGCGGAAATTTTATGGTGAGCTTTCTCACTTAATCGTTCCCTAAAGGCGTAAATGCCTGTATACCTGTAATCTCTCTTCCCAGGATTAAACCATGAATGTCATACGTCCCTTCGTAGGTATTCACCGATTCCAGGTTCATTACGTGATGAATGACACGATATTCTCCCGAGACTCCATTTCCTCCATGCATGTCTCTGGAAACCCGCGCAATATTGAGTGCTTTTGAGACATTATTTCGTTTAGCCAGTGGAACCATACTGGG
>JAGXIS010000183.1 GCA_024635465.1 Bacteroidota bacterium
AACATACCCCAGCCAAAAATCTCTCTTTTAGACGCCCTTGGCGTATCCTTTCTAAATTTTTTCATTTAGCATGAGCAAGATCAAGATTAATGATTCAACAAGATATAATGATTTTTTTATCACTATAAAAATAAATTCATTATGAAGCAGAAAAACGAAAGGATTGGCTCAATAAGACATAATCTGACTAGAGATATTCTGTTTCCTGGAAAGATATTTTCTTATCTTTACGACTATCAATTAAAAAGAAATTCATATCTATGCATAATGTTGTTTTAATACCCGGAGATGGGATTGGTCCTGAAATTACTGAATCAGTTAAGAGAGTTTTACATGCATCCGGTGCAAAAATAAACTGGATTGAGTGCGAAGCCGGTGAAGGTACGTTCAAAAGAACCGGGAACCCAATTCCAGATGAGACCATTCAGGCAATTGAAAAGTATAGAGTTGCATTAAAAGGTCCGCTTACTACTCCGGTCGGTGCCGGATTTCGATCCATAAATGTAGCCTTACGTCAACAGTTTGACCTTTACAGTAATATTAGGCCGGCAAAGTCACTGCCAAATATTGATAGTCCATTCAGAGAGGTGAACATTGTACTGTTTAGAGAAAATACACAGGGTCTTTACATAGGTAAAGAGCACTGGGTGGATGATGAAAAGAAACATGCAGAGAGTATTGCGGTTGTGACTCGTGACGCCAGTGAAAAAATTATTCGAGCAGCGTTTGAGTATGCCAAGAAGTATAATCGAAAAAAATTGACACTCGTTCACAAAGCAAACATCCTGAAATTGACAACCGGACTATTTCTTGAAATTGGAAAAGAGATTGCAACTGATTATCCGGAAGTCGAATTTGAGGATTTGATAGTTGATAATATGGCTATGCAGATGGTACTAAAGCCAAGTCAGTTTGACGTCATTGTAACAACAAATCTTTTTGGAGATATATTATCAGATCTTGCCTCCGGACTGGTAGGTGGTTTAGGGGTTACCGGCGCAGCCAATATCGGGGATGATGCGGCAATGTTTGAAGCTGTTCATGGTTCTGCTCCCGATATCGCAGGACAGGGGTTAGCCAATCCGACGGCACTGCTTTTTTCCGCATTGATGATGCTGGATTATCTTGGAGAAAGTCGTATTTCAGAGAAGATTCGGGCAGCAGTTTACACTGTTTTGCAAGATTATAAAACAGAGTGCACTAAAGATATTGGAGGGGAGGGTACAACAGAGAGCTATACAAATGCTATATGTAGAATCCTTGAAGATTAATGGAATATCATTTCTAAGAGTGATTGCCCACTATTTTTTTCATCCAAGGTTGGATCTGCTGAAATACCTGAATCTAGGTCACTTAGTAGATATAGCTCTTCTAGATCTATTCCATGTTTTTCGCTTATATAGTTAATAAGATCCTTGATCGATTTTAGATGATTTGTAGTTATGTTTTCCTGAGAATCCGAAGTCAATAGGTTAATAATCAAAGTTCCTCTTGGGTCAAATTCGGTGATTGCTTCACCGGAATAATCGATATTTCGGCCTTCATAAATCTCTCCCTCTGAATTGATGTAGTAGTGATGTGGCAGATCCCAACGATTGTCGGTCTCAACACTTTTTTTGTAGAGATGATTTAGGAATTTAATAGTAGTAGACTGCTCTTTCAGACTATCAAACTCAGTAACTTGTTGCGTAATCGCAATTTTAGAAGGAATGTGTCGGACTCTAAGACGCATCGTGCCATTCCCGGCTTCAAGCATAGCTGCACGATTTACCGGAAGAGATCCCACCGTGGAAATTTCGAGGTCGGCTAGTGAATTTTGAAAATCAATCTTCTGAAGTGAAATGTGGAATCCATACCAGTTCATACTTTGACCGGGATTTAGATACAAAAACTCTGAAACCCCATTTTTAAATACTTTTAATGATACTGATTCGGAGTACCCGTCCCCTTCCTCATCATTACCCGGATCATATTTCAAGAGCCGACCGGGCACTGAAGCTGATCTCATCATCTGATCTACGATCAATGTCAAATCTTGAAAACGGAGTGTATCTTGATAAGCAATATTTATCCGGATGGCATTCGCTTCATATCCGGTTGGTTTGACATCACTCCATTCCTCACGTGAAATAATGGCTGGAGAGTTGTTAATTGATTGTGCAGAAGTTTCCGGTTGAAAATCATATTGTGCAGCATCACTTTCAATGCCTGTCCTGCTAACGGCAGTCAGATAAACGGTTTCCGGTCGAACCATTGAATCCCCCCCATAATAAGAGATCTCACGGTAATGACCGGGGATCACAGTGGAATCCCACCGGTTATTCATTTTTGATCTCAAAACCCACCACTGAACCGGATCGCTAGTATCAATGGTAAATGAAGCTCTCCAAAAATCGCCATAGTCTTTGATAAATACTTCCGGTTTAGGCAGGGGTTCACTGTTCATCCAGGGGGATGCGGGGATGAGTGCCGGATTTGCATAAGCGCCGGCCGTCAGGATCCGATTGATATTTTTGTCATTACTCATAAAGGTTTTCATACTGAAATGAGCAGCCCCGGTTACTCCCGGAAATGCTCTGGCAGTATATATCTGTGCTTTTATCTCTTCGGCACTCCATAACCGATCGGCCGTCCAAAGCCGACTGGTGTAGAGTCCCGGCCAAATATGCCGTTCATAAAAATTCTGTTCATTCCACCAATTCAGCATGATGGGAAATGGTTGAGACACCTGGTTCATTTCATAGTAGATCTGGGGAGTGAAGTAGTCGACCCAACCTTCGTTGATCCACAATTTGGCATCGGCATAGAGATTTTCGAATGCATCAAATCCGGTGGTGTGTGCCGGGTAACCGGGACGCCAGACTCCGAATGGACTAATCCCGAATTTCACATGAGGTTTCACCTCTTTAATCTGATGGGAAAGTTCTTGCATCAATGAGTTCACATTATCACGACGCCAGTCGCCGCGTGAAAGGGTGTTTCCCAAATCATTCGCACGTTGCCAAGCGAGACTGTCGGGGAAGTCCGTATCCTCCGCATAAGATGGATATGGGTAGAAATAGTCATCAAAGTGAGCACCATCAATATCGTAACGTTTTACAACATCCATGATCACATCGATTGTATGTTGTTTTGCTTCCGGCACTCCCGGATCTAGCCATAGGTATTCGCCATATTGATGAACAAATTCAGGATTTGTTCTGCTGATGTGATCCGGAGAGTAGGATGATGGATTGGTTGGATGACCGGCGCGGTACGGGTTAAACCATGCATGCAATTCGAGACCGCGGTTATGTGCTTCCTTTATGGCAAATTCGAGTGGATCATAATAGGGGAGTGGGGGCTCACCCATTGTACCACTAAGGTAGCTAGACCAGGGCTCATGAGGAGAATTATACAAAGCATCTGCGGCCGGTCTTACCTGAAAAATGATTGCATTTAAATGGAGTGCTGCTGCACGGTTCAAAAGGGCAATCATCTCTTGCTTCTGTTGATCTACGGATAGACCGGGTTCAGAAGGCCAGTCGATATTCGCGACGGTTGCCACCCAGGCTGCACGAAATTCGCGCATTGGATTTTGTTGTGAAAAGGGAGATTCTTCAATATCTGTAAATAGCGGAGAATTAAGTGTAGAATCCGGGGTACTCGAGTCATCTAGAGCGGACTCACTGCTTCGGCAGCCGAACTGAAACAGAAAAAACAGTATCAGGGTACTTAAAATGGCAATAAAAAAATTCCTGTTGATCATGTTTGATGTTCGGTTAGTAGATGATAGAAATAAAGATCGATTTTCTTGGTAAGTTAAAATAACGAATTGTTGACATTTTATTTCATATGACGGATAATGGTACATCTTTCGAGAGCAGCTATTATCTCTGTAAAAATAATCATTAGTAAATCAGTAACAGATGAATTCTATTTTAAGATCGATTGGATATCGTCTAGCCCGGTATCTATCCAGACCGGATGAAGAAAGAGCACCCGTAACAACATGTTCAAATGAAGCTCTGAAGGCCGCTCTAAAACCGGGAGATATATTGTTGGTTGAAGGCAACACACGTCTCAGCTCAGCGATTAAGTATATCACCCAGTCGACCTGGTCACATGCGGCACTATTTGTCGGTGAACTTCAATCAGATTCGGGAGTTACAGATGATATGGAGAAGTACCAGCTCATTGAAGCAGATATTACGGAAGGGGTACGGACTGTTTCTTTGAAGTTTTATTGCGATCTCCACGTACGAATATGCAGGCCGGTTGGTCTTTCATCAGATGAAATAGAACATATTATAGGATTTATGAAAGAAAGAATCGGGTATCAATACGACCTGAAACATATTTTCGATTTAGCTCGGTATCTCATTCAAGCTCCACCTGTTCCTCAGAAACATCGCCGTAAGTTATTGGCATTGGGCAGTGGCGACCCAACCAAAGCGATCTGTTCAGCACTTCTTGCAGAGGCATTTCAATCGATTAATTATCCCATTTTACCCTATCTGGAGATTAATGAAGATAGTAGTGAGGCTAAAAAACAGACTCAGGAAGAATATTTACATATTCGCCATCATAGCCTATTTGCACCTCGGGATTTTGATGTATCTCCTTACTTTCAGATTATAAAACCTACTTTGAGCGAAGGTTTTGACTACCACAAGCTGAATTGGTCGAAAGACTGAAATAATTACAGGTATTCGTTCACATTGAGGCTTGACATCGGCGCGATTTTTATGAGTAGTCAGAAAACTTTGGATTGCTTTAATATACTTGAATATATAATAGTTTAATGTTAAATTAAATACTGCAACCAAATGCATTCAAACAAATTTTAGAGGAGCTTTATGAAAAACTCTCAAAAAGGTATTCACCATATATCCGTACTCGGTGGCGATGGCCAGCGCACCACTGATTTTTACGTGAAGATGTTGGGTCTTCGAATGATCATGAAAACAGTGAATCAGGACGATCCGTCAACCTATCACCTGTTCTATGTAAATGGAACCAAACAACCCGGATCGAGCATGACTTTTTTCCCATGGCCCATGGCGGCTCAGGGAAAACCCGGCAGCGGAGAGGCAACGGTTGTATCCTTTTCTGTACCTGCGGGATCAGAAGAGTATTGGACCGAACGTTTTGGTGAGATGGGAGTTGATTTTGAGGGCCCATTCAATCGATTTGGCAGCAATGTGATGCGGTTTAGAGATCCGGATCGTCTAAAACTTGAATTAGTATTTGAAAGTGGTCTGGACAGTGTGCCAGCCTGGGACCAGGGAACCGTTCCGGCAGAATTTGGTATCCGAGGTTTCTGGGGGACCATATTATCAATAGAAAAGACCGGTGATACAGCTGAGTTATTGGAAAAAGTGTTTGGGTTTGAGAAGAAGGATGAGGATGAGAATAGCATATTCTTGCAAACCGGCGCCGTTACAGGAGGGGCTGTGATATTGGAGAAAGTGGACCAAAAAGAGGGAACCAATGGTCGGGGTATCGTGCATCATGTAGCATTCCGAGCCAAAGATGATGAAGAACAAGAGCGGATGCGTAGGGAAGTGATGAAAAGGGGACTGCGACCAACCGAGCAGATAGACCGCCATTTCTTTCGATCCGTTTATTTTCTATCACCGGGTGGTGTCCTGTTTGAGATCGCAACGGATGGACCGGGTTATGATTCCGTTCAAGCTGAAGAAGATCTAGGCAGGAAGCTCTATCTACCGGAACCATTGGAGCATCGTCGTGAGATGATAGAAAAGCGTCTCCCGGAAATTCGACTTTGAAAAATATTTAATTCATGTCTGAACTAGGTAAAATACAGTGCTGAACAAGTCCAGACAGTAAGTTTAATTGTGAAAATAAAAGCTAATTTTCGATATTGTTTCACATCAACTAGTTTATTATTCACGTAAATAGTTATGACTGAATGATTTATGATGATTCAGGTAATTATGATTGTTAATGAACCATAGATGTCAGGTAGATAGTCATTAAGAATAGATGGAAGTTAGAGTCGCGACCATCACAATGTAAATGGAGTAAATACCATTGCTCATTTTAAGTTTTGCCAGGCTGAAGGTACAAATACAGTTTTAAAATTGAATTGAAATAAGGTAAGGTGAAACTTCAAACGACGGATAAAGTAAACAAAGATCTCAGTTTTAAATTGCTGCAGTCAGTGGTTGAAGAAGCCAATGATGCGGTATTGATCACCAAAGCAGATCCTATAGAGGCACCCAATGGTCCCGAAATTATCTATGTAAATCGTGCATTCGAAAAAATGACGGGGTATAAAGCCGCTGAAGTGATTGGAAAAACACCCCGTATTCTACAGGGCGATAAATCCGAATCGGATCAGCTTCAAACCTTACGGGATGCTGTCAGAGAGAAGAAAAGCGTAAACGTTGACGTCATAAACTACAACAAAAATGGAGATCAGTATTGGATTAATATTTCACTCAGTCCAATATTTGATGGTGACAAATGCACACACTTTATCTCTATTCAGCGGGATGTGACCGATCAAATACTTTGGGAGTTAGAGCAGAAAGAGCTTCAAGAGCGACTAGATCAGGATATTCAAGCAAGAAAAAAAACAGAATTAAGGCTTCAGGAGAGAAACAGACATATAGATGCTATTGCGAGTCTGAACCTTTCACTTCTCAATTATGAAAACTGGTTTGTAGCCCTGGAAAATCACATGGAGATGATTGGTGAGGCGGTTCAGGCCGATCGGGTCTATTATTTTGAAAATAGATATGATCCTGTTACAGGGGAAGGATTTAGCAGTCAGAAGTTGGAATGGTGCAGGGAAGGTATTTCACCGCAAATGGAAAGCGAGGATTTGCAGGAAATGCCATTTAAGGAAGTCCCGGAACTGGTAGATCCAATGATTCAAAATAGGCCCAGTAGTGAATCTCTAAGTAGCATTGCGATGGGTACAACTACTCGTCATATAATGGAAGATCAGGATATCAAGACATTTCTTGCTATTCCGATCTCAATCAGGGGTAAATTCTTCGGTTTTGTTGGGTTTGATAATTGTACAGTGGAAAGTAAGTGGAGTGATGAAGAAGTACGTACTCTCACGACGATCACATCCAATCTTGCTGTGGCCATCGAAAGACATCTGGCAGAAAAAGAGCGTCAGGAGTTATTGGGAGAGAGAAATATAATACTGGAGAGTATATCAGACGCTTTTTATGCAATAGATCAAAACTGGGAAATTACTTACTTCAATAAAGAGGCTGAAAATCTACTTGGGAAAAAGGCTGAAGAAGTGATGGGCAATAGATTTTGGGATGAATTTGCCTCTGCCAGAGACACTGACCTTTTTGAGAATTATCAAGAGGTAATGAATCAGAAAGTGCCGAAATCTTTTGAATATTACTATCCGTTACTTGGATCCTGGTATGATATCTCAGCCTATCCGGCCGAAAATGGAATTTCTGTTTATTTTAAAAATATTGACGACAAAATTCGAAATCAGAAAAGAATTCTGGAGAAAACGCGTCAACTGGATGCGATCGCTCAGTTTAACGGATTATTGATCAAAGAAGAGGGTTGGCAGGAAGCTCTGGATAAATGTCTTGAGATGTTTTGCAAGGTTGCCGCAGCGGATAGGATTTACTTCTTTGAGTATTACTACCTGGAAGAAACCGGTCAGGATGTAGTAGCGATGAAAATGGAGTGGGTTCGAGAAGGAATTAGCCCTGAAATTGACAATCCGGATCACCACAACCTTCCTTTTGATGATATTCGAAGTTTTATTGACAAAATAATTTATGAGGGCGGGTTTAACGAAATTGTATCAGAGATTAAAAACAGAGAGTTTGCAGAATTTTTGGCCGGCCAGAATATTAAATCAATTCTTGCCATTCCTGTTTTCGTCGGCAAAGAGTTCAGAGGTTTTATCGGGTTTGACGATTGTTTAGCTGAGAGGAGTTGGTCAGAAGATGAAGTCACTTTCTTGAAAACCATTGCGATTAATCTTGGATCAGCTATTGAAAATGAAGAGTCGGAAAGAAGGTTAATAGAGTTGAATCAATCGCTTGAAAAACAGACCAAAGAACTTGCCAATTCTAATTCAGAGCTGGAGAAGTTTGCATATGTAGCCTCACACGATCTGCAAGAGCCCCTTCGCATGATCACCAGTTTCCTTTCTCAGCTTGAGCGTAAGTATGAAGAGCTTTTGGATGAAAAAGGTAAACAATATATCCATTTTGCCACAGATGGGGCTAAACGAATGCGCCAAATTATTCAGGATCTGCTCGAGTATTCAAGAGTGGGAAGAATTGATATGAAGCGAGAAGATGTGGATATGAATGAGTTATTACAAAGTGTAACCATCCTTCAAAGAAAAATGATTGAAGAGAAGAGTGCAAAGATAGATTGGGAAGCGTTGCCTACAGTAAAAGCAAATAAAGGAGCCATGCAGCAACTTATCCAAAATCTGATTCAAAATGCACTTAATTATCAGAAAAAAGGGAATAAGCCGAAGATAAAAATTTGGTCTGAAGAAGCAGATAATCATTTGAAATTTTATATAATGGACAATGGTATCGGTATTGATCCAAAATTCAGTGATCAGATATTCACTATTTTCCAGCGCCTGCATGGCAGAGATGAATACAGCGGAACCGGAGTTGGACTGGCTATTTGTAAAAAAATAGTAGAAGACCATGGTGGAATCATTGGGGTTGATTCTGAATTGGGAAATGGAAGTACGTTCTATTTCACGATTGAAAAAAATCCGATTGAGATTGAAAGCAATGAGCAGAATACGGTGGGCTCATAAATTGATTGCAGTAGCTCCGGGAGACATGAACGGCTAATTTTAATTAGTTTACGTTGATTATACGTAGATTGTAGTCTGCATCAATGCCGAATCGGAGAAAGTTTGAATTCCCAACAAGGCCGTTAAAAATGGAAGACAAAGAGAAAAAAAAGCTTTCAGTTTTTATTGTCGAAGACGACGCATTCCAAGTCTTCATCCTAGAAAAAATGATTAGTAGACTTGGTTATGATGTCATTGGTAAATCGAGTACAGGAGAAGAGGCAGTGCAATTGGCTGTTCAATTAAAACCGGATATTATCTTTATGGATATATCATTAGAAGGTGAAATGGATGGAATTGAAGCGGTTATAGCTATTCAAGAAAAGATATCTGTCAAGATCATTTACGTTACCGGAAATAGTGATGACTATCACCGAAAGAGAGCCGAAAAAACCGATTATTCAGATTATTTAAGTAAACCTATAACTAAAGATATCTTAGAACAGTCCTTAAAGAAATTAGACCCCTGAATTTAGGTCTTATCACAAATTTAAATAATCAGACAAAATTATATTTAGCACCTCTAAATACTATGTCCCAATTCATTGAGCCCTAAAGAATAATGAACTCTATCTTCCCCGGTACTTCTAACTGATAATACTCAACCAGACATAAAGTCCAAGCAGTGTAAAAAACAGGGTTGGAATAGTGAGTACAATACCAACTTTGAAGTAGTATCCCCAGGTAATTTTCACTCCTTTTAGTGAAAGAACATGTAGCCATAAGAGTGTTGCCAACGATCCAATCGGAGTAATCTTGGGCCCCAAATCCGATCCAATCACATTGGCATAGATGAGCGCCTCTTTCATCAATCCTTCAGTTCCGGTAGCTTCTATGGCAAGGGCATCAATCATAACCGTAGGCATATTATTCATCATAGACGACAGGAAAGCAGCTAAAAAACCCATCATCATGGTCCCGGCAAAAAGTCCTTGATCAGCACCTAATAAAATTACCTCTGCC
>JAGXIS010000184.1 GCA_024635465.1 Bacteroidota bacterium
ACGCTGAATACTACCAAAATAAGACTCTTTTAATAACAGGGGCTGCCAGCGGAATCGGTAAACGATTAGCGGAGAGAATTGCATCCTACTCAGATATAACGCTCATTCTGTGGGATCGAAACCCGGATCAACTAAAATTGATAAAACAGCAGCTTAATTCATTATGTACTGTAACAATTTGTGATATCGATATTTCAGATCCGGGTCGAATATCATTGGAGGCAGACCGATTGGTTAAACAAAATTTTCTACCCGATATAATTATTAATTGTGCCGGTATTGTCATAGGTAAATTTTTTCATGAACACTCCTCTTTGGAAATTGAAAGAACCATGCAGATTAATACTACGGGAAGTATGTGTGTAACTCATGCTTTTTTAGATGAAATGATCAAAAGAGGCAGTGGTAATATTGTTAATTTAGGTTCAGCCTCCGGTTATATTGGTAATCCCCGTATGAGTGTATATGCAGCCAGTAAATGGGCCATATTGGGATGGAGCGAATCTCTTCGCCTCGAAATGAAGCAGTTAAAAACAGGCCTTCAGATCACCACAGTTATTCCCAGCTATATTAATACAGGAATGTTTGATGGGGTTAAAGCGCCTCTTTTAACACCTATTTTGGAAACAGATGAAATTGTAGATCGGATGATTTTGGGAATTGCAAAAGGGAAGGATCAAATAAAAGCGCCATTGATTGTCCATATTATACCCTTATTAAAAGCAATTTTCCCAGCCTCAATTTTTGATTGGTTGGCCGGAAATGTGTTCGGTGTTTATAATACAATGACATCCTTTAAAGGAAGGAGTAAAGACTAAGTATGACAATACCCCAACAAATAGAAGCTCAAAAATCTTCCTTTTTAAAAGGAATAAATCGACCAATTTCCGTCCGTATTAAACATCTTACAACGTTAAGGGAGATGGTGAGGGAGAATGAATCTCTGTTTTATGAAGCCCTTCATGAAGATCTGGGTAAGCCTGAATTTGAAGTCTACTCAACTGAAATTATCACTGTTTTGAATGAAATTGATGTTCATTTAAAGAATATCAAAAATTGGGCTAAAGTTCGATCAGCAGGCAATTCTATTTTTACTTTCCCGTCTAAAAGTAAAATATATATTCAGCCTCTGGGAACTGTATTGATTATTGGAGCCTGGAATTACCCCATTCACCTTACACTAATGCCGTTGATAGGGGCTATATCAGCCGGTAATACGATTGCCCTTAAACCCTCTGAGTTAGCGCCGAATACATCTTCTCTTCTTGCGAAGCTATTTAAAGAGTATTTCGAACCTGAATTCATCTCTGTGTATGAAGGTGGAGTTAATGAAGCCACTAAATTACTGAAAGAACCTTTTGATAAAATATTTTTTACCGGCAGTACTCATGTTGGGAAAATTGTTATGAAAGCAGCAGCAGAACACTTAACTCCTGTCACACTGGAATTGGGAGGCAAGAGTCCGGCAATCATACATAAAGATGCTGATATCCCGGTATCATCCAATCGTATTTGGTGGGGGAAAACACTCAATGCCGGACAAACCTGTGTGGCACCTGATTTTGTTGCAGTCCATGAATCAAAAAAGGCTGAGTTTATTGAAGAATCCAAGAAAACACTTCACACTTTTTTTAAAGACGACTATATCATTGGGAGTAATTACACTCAAATTGTAAATGACTCTCATTATGAAAGACTAATACATCTTTTAAATACAGGAAATATTATAACAGGGGGTAAAACCGATCCTGAAACTCGATTTATTGAACCCACGTTGATGGATGCTGAATGGAGTGACTTCATCATGCAAGATGAAATTTTTGGTCCACTTTTACCTTTGATTACGTATAGTAAACCGGAAGAAGTCATGCAAAAATTACAAACCATGCCTTCACCTTTAGCTCTTTATCTATTTACAGAAGATGAACAATTTCAGAAAGATATCCTCACACATGTTCCTTTTGGTGGTGGATGTGTGAACGAAACGGTTAGTTATCTTGCGAATCATCATCTTCCTTTTGGTGGTGTTGGTAAGAGTGGAATGGGTTCATATCACGGTAAATATAGCTTTGATACGTTTAGCAGAGAACAGTCTATGCTTTATAAGAGTTTTTGGCCCGATCCCGATCTCCGTTACCCGCCGTATGATGATAAAATTATTACCTGGTTTAAACGTCTTTTTTCTTAATAAACAGATTCAATTTAATGGATCCATTCACTTATAAAGCACTGGTAGCAGAAGAGGTTAATGGTGAATTTAGACAGTCCATTCAATCTATATCATCTGCAGATCTTCCGGATCATGATGTTTTGATTCAGGTTCACTTATCCTCTTTGAACTACAAAGATATGTTATCTGCAACGGGACATGCCGGTGTGACAAATCAATATCCATTTACACCCGGAATTGATGCGGCAGGTACTGTTTTTAAAAGCCGGGATAAGCGCTATAAAGAGGGCGACAAGGTCATTGTTACCAGCTATGATTTAGGAATGAATACACCCGGGGGATTTGGAAATTTCATTTCTGTACCGGGTGATTGGATCATTCCACTTCCTGAAAAGTTGAGTTTGAGAGAAAGTATGATGATAGGTACATCCGGACTTACAGCGGCAATGGGGGTTCAAAAGATATTAAATCAGGGTATTCAGTCATCAGACGGTTCGGTGGTCGTTACGGGGTCAACCGGAGCTGTGGGTAGCTTCGCAATCGCTCTTCTATCTAAACTCGGTTTTAGCGTAACGGCTATAACCGGGAAGATGGATGAAACTTCTTTTCTTCAATCCATTGGAGCAGATAATGTGGTGAATCGGTTTGATCTGGACTTACGAAAAGACCGTCCATTATTATCTTCAAAATGGATTGCCGGTGTGGACTGTGTAGGCGGGGAGTTATTGGACCTTATTCTCCGACAAACGGCGCATAATGGCTCGATTACTTGTTGCGGCAATGTTGCAGGGGATACATTGAATACCAGTATCTATCCATTTATACTGAGGGGTGTAAGTCTCTTCGGAATTGATACCGGTATAGCCAAGATGGAGGACCGATTATCGGTTTGGAAAAAACTATCCGATGAGTGGTTTTTTAACAAAGAGCCGATTTGCAGATTTGTGAAACTTTCAAATTTACCCGATGAAATAACTAAAATGAAAAAATCTCAACAAGTTGGAAAAGTTGTTATTCAGCTACCAGACTCATAGCACTTTTTCCCATTTTTTTACGTAAATATTTTTCTGTCTTTTGAAGAGCATTTGCCAGATCTACTTTTCTGACAGGTTTAAGTAAATATTCAATATATCCTACCTGTTCAGCTTTTAATCTTTCGCTATCATCTGCACTACCAGAGATAAAAATTGTCTGAAAGTCTGAGTGCATTCTTGCGTTTTTGACGGTTTCGATACCATTCATAACCCCATCGAGACGCACATCTGTGAGTACGATTTCCGGGTTTAATGATTTTATCTTCTCAACCGCATCCTCACCCGATTTTGCATCCCCAAGTACTTCATAACCTAAACTGGTTACAAGTCGATTAATGATCATCGACAAGACAAGATTGTCTTCGATAATAAATACTGTGCGTGGTTTATTTTTAAGATCGTTCATAACACCCCGTGTTTAGGTTCTTCACTAATCTATTAATAAATATTAATTAATCAAACACTTTATTAAAATATTTTAATATTTCTATGATCGGCCTTTATCTACTGTTATAATCTTACACTTGTATGTACGTAATGTTCCTCTTAATGGATTGTTTAATCTGAAATGATTTCATTTACTTTCGGATATCTGATCTCGATTAATACATGAATGGTCACCAATCGTCATAGCACTTACACCGGTGATTTATTTCAGTTTTTCGTATCAATATCTCTTTCGAATTCACACTGACAAAATATCGATGCACTCGAAAAAGAATATCTTTTTTTTAAAATCTCAATAGTGGAGGCAACCATTTCCAACGTTTTCCTGTACAGTCAGTTAGAGGTGATCCATTGGACTGTATAGCCGTTTACTTTTGTAACATTGATTAAAACCCATGAACCTTGTTCAGAGATATAATTAAAGGTTGTCGCAAGCGATGGCGTAAAGACCAAAAAGAGCTCTATGAGATGTTCTATGCCTATGGTATGAGCATTACGCTTCGATATGCAGATTCCAGGGAAGAAGCGGTCGATATATTAAATGATGCTTTTATGAAAGTATTCACCAACATTCGAACATACAATGAACATCAACCATTCAAACCCTGGCTCCGAAAAATTATCGTAAACACAGCAATTAACCACTACCACAAAAACAGTCGAATGGAAAAGTGGGAATACCTGGAGGAATCGAATAATAAACTTTCAACAGAATCTATGGCCTTAAGTGGAATACACTACGATGAAATCATTGAAATGGTGCAACAGCTATCACCTTCTTACAGAACAGTATTCAATTTGTATGTAATTGAGGGATTCAAACATGAAGAGATCTCTGAAATTCTTGGAATTTCAATTGGAACATCAAAATCCAATCTATCCAAAGCGAAACGTAATCTGAGATCACTCCTTGAAGAAAATTTAATTTAAAAACTCTTTTTTTATGCAAGAAGAAGATAAAAATCCCGATTCAATTGAACGGTTATTTCAAAAGAAAGCTGAAGAATATCAAATACCCTTCCGGGAAGAAGATTGGAACCGTCTGGAAAGACGTTTGGATCTCTATGACATGAAAATTGCCTATCGGCACAAGTACTGGCTCGCAGTTGCAGCTCTGATATTGATTATTTCTACTGTAGGATATTACACAATCGAACATAACAATAGACTGAACCAGCTCACTGATCAGATTCAAGGAGTCATTCCACAAGAATCCATAACAAATGAACCTCCGGAGATTACAACCCGCGAAAACCGGGATACATTCTCTCAGCAATCGGCAAGTGACCTTCAAGATCCGGATCAGGTTTTGGAATCAACACCTAACAAACTTGAAAAATTGACACTGGAGGATCGGCCTGAATTTGCCTTGCTGCAGCAAGCCGGTGAATCTCGTTCTGGAGATCATCAACTATCTCAATTGTTGGCAAATTTTAATCATATCCCGGTGTCCCCTGCCAGTTTGCCTCAACTTCATCCGTCCGAATTCATTGAAATCAGATTGATAATACCCGCATTATTTTTTGAGCAATTGGATAATTTTACTTATCTCAACGATGAACAAACTTCAGGCCCATTTGAAGGCGCACTTTACACCAATATTATTGAAGATCGAAGCTCTAATTTGTCACTGGGCTTAGCATATTCACCTGATTTCAGCCGATCAGATTTTTCCACTCCGAGTAACACACCGGGATACCGTTTAGGAATGAAAGGGGAATATCAAATTTCCAAACGTTTATTTCTACAGGCCGGCCTGCTCTTATCTAAAGTTCATTACAATGCATCCGGGAACCAGTACAATCCACCTGACTACTGGAATTATGGTACCGTGCCGGAAGAAACCAATGCTATTTGCATGATTTTGGATATTCCGATTGGTTTGAAATACAATCTGCTCAATTTTAATAATTCACGACTCTTTTCTACAGCAGCATTCTCCTCATACTTCATGCTTAGTGAGGAGTACAGATTCAATTATTCAACCGACATTCCGGATCAACTGGAATATAAAAAGATCAACAACGGATCCAGGCATCTGTTAAATCATCTCAACCTATCATTTGGTTATGAATATGACCTGACTCCAAAAATGACTATCAGAACCGAACCATTCATTCACCTTCCAGTGAGTGGTGTTGGCTGGGGTGATGTTCGGTTTTATTCAATGGGTGGGTTTGTATCACTCAACCTTCAAATGTAACCGGACGAAGCCATTCAAAACCCAAAGCAAAACCTTATATAAATATGAATCATACTAGATTATCTCCCCATCAAATCAAAAGATCATCAGTTTCTATCTTCTTTTTTATCTGCCTCACTCTATCCGCAACATTGACCCTATCCTCATGTTCAGACAGCGGTACAGGTACAGATAACAATTCGAACGGGTCCGGAAACGGAGGTGGTGGCGGGGGCGGTAGCAATACGATCGGAACGGCTCCAACTTTTGATAATGTGGGACAAATATTGGCAGGAAGTTGTGGAGATTGTCACACTTCTCAGCAGGAGAGTGGCGTGCGTGTAAACACCTATGATAATCTCATGAACAGTGTTGGTGTCCAATACGGCAGGAATATTGTTGATCCCGGTAGTGCTGATACAAGTCCGCTGATTGATAAAATAGAACCAAATCCGGAAATTGGTGATAGAATGCCTGAAGACGGCACACCTCTCTCAAATGCAAGAATTGATCAAATACGGACATGGATCAACAATGGCGCAGAAAATGACGGTAGTGATAATACCGACAACGATAGTTCGGATGATGGCTATTAATCAATGACTATTTCAAACCACATACGATTTTTTCTCTTTCTCTTTTTAGCCCTATTGAACTGTTTGGTTCATCAAGCAGCATTTGCACAGGAATTTCAGGCAAGTGATGGGCATGCAATATTTCATTCAACAGTCCCCCTGCATTCCTTTACCGGAGAGTCCAATTATCTGAATGGGCTTATCGATTTTGAGCAAAATCTGGTCGATTTTTATCTGGATCTATCCACTTTAAAAACAGGGAACAGTAGTCGTGACAGAGATATGTACGATACCCTGAATATTGACCAGTATCCTTTCGCAGAGTTCACCGGATCCATCATTTCCGATTTTAGTTTTTCTCCGGATTCATTAGGCAAACAACCGGTAACGGTCTCGGGCGAGTTCACATTAAATGGGGTCACCGTCAATAAAACGGTTGAAGGAACAATCGAAAACAGAGGCCGGTCTCTAATCATTAACGCCGAATGGGTACAGGATATAACAGATCATGAAATTGAACCTCCCGGAATACTTTTTTACAGGGTGAGGGATGAGATGGATATAGAAATCAGGGCTGAATTATTCCCTGTAAATCAATGATAATCAACAAAATATTTTAAACTAATGATGAATAAATATCTCAAATTAGCCGCCCTGTTTATACCTATGCTTTTACTGTTTATATCAATTACAGAGCCCGGATATGCTCAGTTGGAAAGAGAAAGAGCCATACCCGACCGTCATATCGATAAAATTTTCTGGACCACACAAAATATTGGCTTGAATACAACTGAGATGGTTGCCAAAAGGAATCTCAATTCATCGGTGATTCATACTTTCGGTTTGGTGAATGGTGGTGTTGACAGATTTTTCGGCCTGGATGATGGTGCTAATACCAAAATTTCTATCAATTATGGTCTTACCGACCGACTGAACCTGGCAATCGGGCGAATGACATTTCAAAAGGTAGTAGATCTAAAAAGTAAATATAAGCTTATGCATCAAACCGAATCAGGCAGTAACCCTGTATCGGTTGCATTACAATTTACCGCCGCTGCCACAACCCTATCCGGCCAAAATTTTACTTTTTCTGAGCGCCTGAGTTTTCTCACTTCTTTAATGGTATCACGGAAAATGGGGCCTTTGTCTTTGCAGTTATCGCCAATGGCAGCCCATCTTAATAATCCTCATGGTTCTAACCCAAAGCGCCTATATGGTGTCGGATTTATTGCCCACTACATGCTTAACAATCGCTTTTCATTGAGTGCAGAATATCTGCCGCTGTTTGGTAATCGTTTTGCAGGTACAACCAACACGTTTGGAACGGCCCTTAATATTGACACCGGAGGGCATGTCTTTCAGCTTTTTTTAACTACCTCACAATTTCATAATGAACAGTTCATCATGGCAAATAATAGAGACCAATTTGAGAAAGGAGAGTTCCGGTTTGGCTTCAATATCAACAGAAATTTTGGATTATAGAGATACCCATTATTTATTAATGGGAGATGCATAAAAAATACAACTCCTCATTCTGAGTTGATCGATTGTCGAGAGAAGGGAATAAAATTAATGAGGTAATTTGAAATAAATAATTGAAGTGGCAAACATTTTGTATGCCACTTCAACCTACTTATTAAGCTCCATTTCCAAGATCGTCCAGAACTTTGGCCAATTTCATCATTTTCGAATGATTAGATGAATAATCAGCCATCAGCCTAACCTCTGATGCGAGTTCAGTGAGTAGTTCCAACCCTGATCCATTTTGAGCAACTTCCAATCCATTTCTGATCATTGCAATCTTTTCCAGATCCAGCTCTCTATTCCGTTCAAGCTGATCCAAATAAGCAGCGGCCAACGAAATTGTGGACGGCCAAACATACATCGGCTGACCCTGAGCATTCAAATAGTCTAAATTCACTGTATTTGATGCATCAATTTCGTTTTGTGTGATATATTCACACGGTATCAACTCAAAAATATCCAAACCGCGAGATATTTCAGAGTTAACAAGCGCGCCATTATACCAGTAGACAGACCAACTGCCGCCCGTTTCACGGCGCTCATCATTGATGGGTCCGCGATCATGAAAAGCTATCTCAACCGGGTTTGCCGGATCTGTAAAGTCAAATATATTGATTCCACCCTGGTACCAACCCTGAACCATAATATCTCGTCCGGGTACAGGTACAATCGATCCGTTATGTGCTACACAATTTTCAGTACTTGTTTGTGGAGCCGACATTTTGAAATAGCTCTCAAAATGCATTTCGCCATCTTTGATGGAATAGATTGCATTGGCTCCCCAATCATACGGATCGGTATCACGACATTTAGCCTGTGTACCACCACCCCATTCATCCGTGAAAATCACTGTTGTTCCGTCATTGTTGAACGTTGCTGAGTGCCAGTATGCAAAATTAGAATCCGCAACAGCATCAATCCGAACCGGATTGATGGGATCTGTAATGTCCAACAGCAGTCCGTATCCTTCACATGCACCACCTGCTAATCCTATTTCCGGATAGAGTGTAATATCATGACATTGATTGGGCCCCAAATCCGCACCCCGGCCTCTTTGTGCAAGACGTTCGTCCATCCATGATGTATACAATTCACTTGCCTGATTTTTTAAAGCAAGACTGTCTGCAGCGGTTGCATCTCCGGAACCTCCTCGCTCCTCAACAATCTGCTCTAAAAATAACTGAGCAAACCTGTCATTCAGTATTCTGGGCTGGCCCATATAATCGACAACATATCGCCCTTCTTCCCTGGTTCGCTCTATAACAGCAAGCTCTTCCGGAGCTAAACCGTGTCTGGGCGGAGCTGTTAATTCTTCAAATATTCTAGGTGATGTAACAATTGCTGCCATTTCTGGATTATCAAGGGGTACTTGGATCACTTCAATTCTAAACAGTGCACTGTTTGGATCCTCTTCAGGATATGCTGAAACACAGCCGGGCAACTCTTCTTCCGGTCTAACCGACGCGGAACCGGATACATAAACAAACACATTTTCATCATCATTTGGATCTACCAATACGGAGTGGGTATGAGATCCCCTGCATGTTTGAACATTAGAAATATATTCCGGATTTCTGATGTCACTGATATCAAAAATACGAATACCTCTCAACCTCTCCTCACTCACTGCCGTAGAGACCCCTTCAGCACCGCAATCCAATCGCCCGCCGGTACCTTCGCCCGATACAAAAAGTAAATCTTGATATATAGACACATCACTTTGGGAAGCCGGGCATAAGTAATCTACAACAAGCTGCGGTTTCGCAAAGTCCGATATATCCCAGACGATAAATCCATTATAATTACCCTGGATCGCATAATTTCCCTTAAAGGCTAAATCCGTATTCCAAGACCCGACAAAATTTTCCGGTGGGAGCACATTCGTGACTAAATCCAGATTCCAAATTGCCTCTTCGGCATCAAAAAGACCGGATGTTAGCCCAACTCTAGGATCAGGAGAGGGTTGCTCCAATTCAGTTATTGGGATCATGGTGGTTGTGAGTTCTTCAGTTTGCGGCTCATCCTGAGTGATTTCGGAAGAGACACAACCAAATCCAACCATTAGGAGACTCATCAAAAGCAAGTTTCTAATAATTCCAATATGGCTACCGGGGTTATACCCTATTCTTTTATTCAAAGTATTTCTATTCATTCTTATGTTATTCACTGTTATTATTAATCATTATTATAAATCCACTTACTCCACTTCCATCTCTTCTAACATCAATTTCATCCGATCTATCTCAGTAACCTGTTCTGCGTGAATGCCTGATGCCAAGTCAAAAATTTCATTATCATTTGCTGCCCCATCCGATTCAAATAGTTCATTTACCATAAAAACTGCTCCTTGATGATGTTCTATCATGAAGGTTAAAAATTTCCTGTCAAACTCTCTCCCCGTTGCCGCCGCCAATTCTTCCAGCTGCGGTTGTGTTAACATCCCAGGCATATCATGGTGATTCATGGTGTGACCCGACACATGATCTGTTGTTTCCATATCGCTCTCTGATTCTGCTCCTCCGTTTTGGCCACTTTGATGATCCATCGTATCATGATTCATCATACCGTGGTCCATTTCCGGGGTCTCTTCTTCTACGGTTACCATCAACATTAACCCTTCTATTTGCACTTTGGGTACCGACTGACTCCGATCCCTAAGCCATTTCTGCATGGTCGCAATTTCATCTTGCTGTGCATTATGAATCCGGGATGCCAGAGTTTGTACAGCATGACTTGCATCATTTTTTGGGGCGAGATTTGACATAATCAATGCTTGAGAGTGATGAGAAATCATGTCGGTCATAAAATCGATATCAGCCTGGACAAATGACATCCGTGAGTTCTCAACTCGCGACCAATAGAGTGTTTCCATTTCAGAATAATCTCTGCTGATGGAATCCGTTTCGGCCTCTCTTGCACCCGAGGAATCCGTCAAAGGCTCAACTCCACTGCAGGCCGTTAGTATAAATAGGAGAATTAATATGACGTTTAAAGCAGTAGAACTTCGAATAGAGACTAATAATACTTCTTTCACAAATGGAACCTAAATTTTGGATTACGTACTACAATATACTCTAATCATTATACAATACGTTTCTAAGCCGAGTAAAATATAGTAAAGATTAATAATAGTTGATTTTATTTAAGTAGAATCGCCTTAATGTATTTATTTGTTACTATCGAGCGTAATGATCTGTTGCGACTTACTGACAACATCTTTAACAATTTGATCCAATTCATTTGCAGATTCTAAAACATACGAAAGATACAGTTTCCTATCTTTTTTCGGGAGGGAATCACTTTCAATCTCTTTAATTAAAGCCATCATCCTTGAGAGTGGTGCACGAACCACATGCGACTGAAGCCAGGCAATTTCTTTCAGCTTCTCATTTTGCTTTTCGATAGTCTCCATGTGCTCAACTCTCTCTGTAACATCATTGGCAAGAGCAATTCCAGCCCTTCTTCCATCTCTTATAATGACGTTGCTTCGAATATCTACATATATCACATCCCCATTTTTTTTGGTGTGTCTGGTCATCCCCTCATAATAGTAAGAATCCTTGCCTTTGTTTAGTTCAAGGGCATCATTCAGTGTTGGTATCTCTTCTTCAGGCCTAATCTCCTTAATGGTCATGGATAAAAACTCCTCTCTTGAATATCCATATTGCTGCAGAACTGCTTTATTGATATCCAAAAATTCCAATGTCTCCTGATCGAAAACAAACATCGGAAGCGGGCTCAATTGGAATAGATCACTATATTTTTTTTCAGAATCTTGTATTGATTTGATGAATTTAAATCTCTCGATGTTATAGACCACACTTTTATAAAGCGCAACAGAGTTGATACTATCTTTTAATAAATAATCCGCAACTCCCAGTGACAGAGATCGAACAGCAAAACTTACATCACTATAACCTGTTAAAACTATAATTGGAATGCCTTCAACAATAGATTTAATTTTGTTGATGAGTCCTTCACCACTCATGTCGGGTAGGGTGAGATCTAATAGAATTATATCAAACTGATTCTCTTTTTCAGTAAGGATCTCCTTGGTTTCTTGAAAACTTTTGGCATTAACTAATTGAGGGCTAAGGATATGGTCTTCCAGATAATCTTCTACCAGTAAATAATCCCCCGGATTATCCTCAACCACCAATATTTTATACTTCTTCTTATCTTTTTCCATTTATTATTCTTTAGGTAAAAGAACCAGATTAAACCAAAAATCTTCGATTGATGCAACTGCTTTTATAAAATCCTCCACTTCAACCGGTTTGGTTATATAACAGTTTGCGTGATGTTTATAAGCGAGTTTTATATCATTTTCTGAGGATGAAGTGGTCAACATGATCACCGGAATATGTTGGGTCTTCTCATTTGTTTTAACAATATCCAATACCTCGTGACCATTTTTGAGAGGCAGGTTAATATCCAGAAGGATAAGATCCGGACTATTTACCTCTTTGAATACTCCCCGTTTGAACATGAAATCCAATTCGTCCTTGCCATTTTTTACGACACTTAAGTTATTGGTAATTTTTCCCTCTTCCAGAGCTTCTGTGGTGAGCAGTATATCACCTTCATTATCTTCAACTAATAGTATATGAACCTGTCTCATGATGGATACCTGTATTTTATAATCTTACTAAATAATACTACTCCTTAACTTACCCACATTAATACAAGATAGTTCCATCTTGAATACTTACTCTCCCAAGCAGTTGCAAGCTCCCCGGAACTGTTCGATGTATCATCTATTTAATGATTGATTCACAAATATGGAAAAAAATTAAATAACTTCCCATATCCATGCAATAGCCTCCTATACTATCAAAAATGGATTTTTTACTACTAAAATTTTACAATGTAATTGCAATAAATTCAAAAATTCTATTTTTTAATTGTGAACATAAAACTACTTCCCTCACCCGGTGTTGACTCAACCCATATTTTTCCGCCTAAATTTTCAACACTTTTTTTCACAATTGCCAAACCCATACCCGTACCATCATACTCCTCATTTTGATGCAGTTTTTGAAAGATGGTAAAAATTTTATCAAAATACTCTTCATCAATTCCGATTCCGTTATCTTTTACTGTGAAAATCCACTCATTTTTCTTCTCTGATGCTGAAATAACTACTTTTGGAGGCGGCTCTTTATGACTGAACTTTACAGCATTCCCAATTAAATTTTGAAAAATTTGAGCAATAACAACTCTTTGAGCTTTTATAATTGGCAAACTTTCTTTCACAATGATTGCGCCGGTCTCTTCAATCACCTTTCTTAGTAGTTGACAAGTCTCTTCAACAATCTCATTTATATCTACATCTTCCTTAAGATCAATACTTTTTCCAATGGTTGAAAAGTCGAGAAGATCCAGTATAATTTGCCGCATCCTTTTTGCACCATCTACAGCAAAGTGGATATATTGGTGTGCTTTCTCATCCAACTGATCTCCATATTTCCTCTCGAGTTGAGTGAGAAAACTACTGATCATTCTCAGTGGCTCCTGAAGATCGTGGGATGTCACAAATGCAAATTGCTCCAACTCACTATTTGATATGGCAAGCTCTTTCGCATGTTGCTCTAAGTTTTCATTCAACTTCTGCAATGATTCTTCATAATTTTTTCTCTCGGTAATATCGGTAACTGCACCAACGATACGTTTAGCAACCCCTGATTCATCTCTGATAATGATGCCCCTGTTTATCACATAGGCATAGGTTCCATCTGCTTTTAAATATTGATACTCTGAAAATAAATTGGTCTCTTTCTTATTTTTCAATCCAGAAATGAACTCATCCATTACCCTATTTTTATCATCAGGATGAAGATGATCCGGCCAGGATTCTACTGAAGGAACAGTTTTGATATCATGCCCAAATAGAACATTGAATCCTTCACCTAAAAACAGCTCATTATTCTCAATATTCCAATCATAGATGGCATCATTCGTTGCTTTTGCCACATTTTCGAATCGTTCATTGGACTGTCGTATTTTTTCATTAGCAAATTTTCTCAGAGTTATATCTCTGAAATAGACAGATAGTCCATTGTCAGAGGGATATACAGAAACCTCAAACCACTTGTCAGCTTTTGGATAATAGGACTCAAAGAAGATTGATTTTCCTGTATCAACTGCACGATGAAATTGTGTATACAACTCAAGTCCAACAGCATCAGCATACTCTTCCCATAAATTTTTACCTACAACTTCTGAACTCTTTTTATTCATGAGTTCTTCTGCTTCTCGGTTCCAATAGGTAACCTTCCATTCCCAATCTACAGCAAAGAATGCATCGGAAATACTTTCCAAAATCGTATTTCGATCCATTAATGATTCTTGTGCAGCTAATTCAGCCTTTTTTCTCTTAGTTATATCCTGAAAACTGCCAAAAATTTTAATCAGCTTTTTGTTGGCAAATTCTGCCTCACCAATACATCGAATCCATTTTTCATTTCTTTTTTTAGTAATGACCAAAAGTTCCAGATCAAAACTTTTTCCACTGTTGATTAATTGATCTACTGCCTTTTGAATCTCTTCTTTACCTTCATCACTATAAAACTCAAAACCCTGACTGAGGGTTGGATTATAGGACTCATCTACTTCTAAAATTTTACGGGTCATTGGTGACCAGTATATCTCTTCTGTACCCTCTTGTCGAAGATCCATCTCCCAACTGCCAATATTTGCCATTTCACTGGCACGAGCCAACAGGCTCTCCATCTCTTTTTGATTGGTTATATCAATGATCAGTGAATCCCATATGATACTACCATCAGGTTGCTTGCGTGGTTTACCATGGCCATCATGCCATAACAAATTCCCATCTGGTAAACGGCTTCTATATTGACAGTGCCACGGTTCCAACGTTTCAGCTGATTTTATGATGGTATTTTTAACAACTTCAAAATCACCCCCTTCACGGGTTTGATTCCATATCAACTCAATGTTTTCCATACATTCATCTGCTGTGTGTCCCCACAGCAGTTCGGCACCCTTTGTGAGGTAAGTAATCTTATCCGTCCCATCCGGATATAAAACATATTGAAAAATGGCGCCCGGGATATTGTCAGCAGTGTTTTGAAGCCTTAATTCTGTTATTTTTCGATCATGAATATCCTGAAAACTGCCTACGATTCGACTGGGCTTATTTTTCCTGTATTCAACTTTACCAATACTTTTAATCCATCTCTCGCGCCCCTTTGCTGTTATGATAGGAAGCTCAAAGTCCCATGATTCTCCGGTTTCAATCGCTCTACCTACATAATTTTTAACGTTTTCGCGCACATCATCTCTATAGAAGTTGATCGCTGTCTCCAAATCCGGTTCATAATCAGGATCAACTTCATGCAATTTTCTTGTCATGGTCGACCAATAGACTGTATTTGAAATCAGATCTACTTCCCAACCGCCAATTTTTGCTAATTCGGTAGCATCATCCAAAAGTTTTTGAAGCTCATTCTGTTCAGTAATATTTTTAGCAACGCCATAACTGAGACCATCTTCATTATAATTACTCAGATTCCAGTCTAGCCAAACTGTTTCACCGGATCGGGTTAGAACCCGATGAACAAAGTTTGATGCTGTTTCTTTTTGAGAATATTCTTTGATCTGATTTTCAAATTTTAATCGATCATCCGGAAGTACAAGTTCCGCATAGGGCATATTTAGAAGTTCATCTTCACTGTAACCCAAAAGTTTACATCCGGCCGGATTAATTCGTTTAAAACTACTCTCAAAATCAATCATACAGATGATATCAGGAGCTGTATTAAAGATTTGATTATAATCTTCTTCCAGCTGTTTTCTTTTAAGTTCAGACCCGATAATGGTCTCCAAATCTGAATACAAATGTCTTAATGAATTAAGAATCTTATCATCGTGTTTGGACCCTAACAGAAGAACTCCCAACACTTCTTCATTATAGACAATCGGGATTCCCATAGCGGAGTTTAAACCAGCCTCTTTAGCTGCCTTTTTTCTAGTAAATTTTTTGAGTTTACCCAGGTCATCCCAAATCTCTGTTTTTTTACCATTCCAGACTGATCCAGGTAAACCAATCCCCTTTTTAAAAACTTTTATTTCACTGCTCTTTTCATAAAAAACTGAAGTGAAATCACTCTTCGGATAAGTAGTTGTTAAACTTAAAAGTCTCTGATCTCGGCTGATAAGCCAAATCTCACCCCAATGGAACTCTCCGGCATCTACTATATAAGTCAATAGATCTTCCAGAGTTTTTAATAAGATTTTTTCCTGACCGAAAATCTGACGAATATCAGCTAGTAATTTTTTTTGCTCTAATTCATTTTGTTGACGGGTTACATCATTGCTAACAATCATTATCCGCGTTTGGTCTGCAAAACTGAATTTCTGACCTGAAACATCCATTTTGACTATGGACCCATCTTTCTTTAGATGATTATAGACTCCAAAACGGAGAATGCCTGAAGATGTCTTGTACTTTTCGATAGCTCTCATCAGATCAGGAATATCCTTTTCAATTCTCAAATCCTGAATTTTCATGTTGAGAAATTCCTCTCTTGAATATCCGTAGTGATTAATAGCTGCTTTATTGACATCTAAGAATTGCAGAGTTTCCAGATCATAAACATATTTTGGGATGGGGCTTAGGTCAAAAAGGATTTGATACATCTCTTCTGAACTTTTTATCTCATTGCCAACTCCTACACTATTTGAAATTAGTTTCCCAATAAAATTGAACTGCTTGTCTGTAGAATCCCATAATACTGAACAGTCTAATAGAATATCATGTCCATCTCTATGAATATGTCTGATTTTACTATTGGAAAAATTATCTTCTGAACTCTCTTTGGATATAGCTTTTTCCCACTTTTTTAAATCATTTTCATGAACAAATTCACTATACAGTCTGCCCTTTAATTTGGAAGGTGTAAACCCCAGAATCTCTTTTGATGCTATATTAATCCACAAGATTTTACCCTCAGCATCAAGGGTGCAGACCAAATCCTAAGATTCATCCACAATTTTTTGAAGTATTTTAATCATCTAACTTGAGTACTTTTATCTCACTTCTTTGAACAGGACCATCATACAGTACAATTAACAACTCCCTACTACTCGTGAATATTAAATTTTTTTAATATTTATTCAATATCTCTATAAGTTCCAATAATTACTAACACTTATTTTCCAACAAGCTTTAACAGACCTTTTTATTCATTTCCCGTTCAACAGCCTTCCAGTTAGGCATTTGACCGGTCAAAATTCCCTTAAAACGAGCATTATGGGATCGTTCAATCAAATGTGCTATTTCATGCAGTACAACATAATCCAGATAATGGATCGGTTTTTTTGCCAATTCAAGGCTCAACCAGATTCGAGCTGCGTGTATGTTGCAGGTACCCCAGCGGGTTTTCATCTTTTTTACGTTCCATTCCTTTACTTTCACGCCAAGACCTTTTTCCCACTTTTCGATTAATGCCGGAATTCTCTTTTTGAGCTCTTTTCTGTACCACTCCCTCATCACTTTCTCGCGGGTTACAACATCACTTC
Organism: Bacteroidota bacterium; assembly: GCA_024635465.1. Taxonomy (GTDB): domain Bacteria; phylum Bacteroidota; class Rhodothermia; order Balneolales; family Balneolaceae; genus Rhodohalobacter. The sequence goes on from JAGXIS010000184.1 coordinate 17,476, forward strand.
CCGGCCTTATAGTCATAATGATATCATCATCTTCTAACTGAACGAATGGTTTCTGATTGGCAAGCTTGATTACCATCCTGTAGGGTTCTCCAAAATAGAAGTGCGTTTCATCTTTTTGATATATCGGAGCAATACTTTTCGGGCGTGACTCAATAATTTGAAGATGTTTTTTGATCCATCCAACTCTCTTTGAAATGAACTCTTGCACCCACTTCGTAGAAATATGTTGAGGCATGGATACCCGCACCTTTCCGGATGATCTGTAAACAACTAAATTGATATTTTTGATATTTTTCCGAATCACATCCACCTTGATTCCGGAAAAATCCAGTTGAAACACGTCTCTATTCATGAATTATTATTTAATTCGCTCTTAAAATTATTATCGTGAATTGTTTTGAGATAAGAAAGTCCGTTTTATAATTGCAGACTTAAATAAATGTATAAAAGTAATCACTCGAGAGTATGGGAAAACAAAGCAAACATAAATTAGTATTCTTCGTATCGTCTTCTGATCAAGCAACTAAATTTAGTCTATGAAATCGCAACTACACACAATCCTTGGTGCGAATGGCGCAACCGGCATTGGAATCATTAGGGAGCTTAAAATCAGAAAATTACCCATCCGGGCAGTGTCCCGATCACAAAAACCTCAGGATGGAATGGAAACTATGCAAGCCGATCTGCTCAATCCTCAAGCTACACGTGATGCAGTCAAAGGTTCCGGTTATGTTTACCTGGCAGTAGGCCTACCGTATAGCTCACAAATATGGAATAAACAGTGGCCTGTCATCATGCAGAATGTAATCGAGGCTTGTTCAGAGAACGATGCCACGTTGATCTTTCTGGATAATATGTACATGTATGAACACCCATTGCCTGTACCTTTTGATGAAGATCAATCTCAAAAAACCAGTACTGTTAAAGGTAAAATTCGAAAAAAAATTTCGTCAATGCTCTTGAATGCTATTTCAAGGGGTAAAATAGATGGTGTTATCGGTCGGGCGGCCGACTTTTATGGTTCTCACGCTCAAAATAGCCTATTCTATATCTCATTCCTTGAAAGAATGCTCGATGGCAAAAACCCACAACTGTTGGTTAAACCGGATGTTTTGCATACCTACGCAAACACAACAGATAACGGACGTGCCTTGGTTGAATTGGCACTCGATAGCACTACTTATGGGCAAGTTTGGCACTTGCCTGTTGGTAAACCGATTACATTTCATGAGATACTGGATATCTGTAACAAACAGTTAGACAGTGATTTCAAACTATCTGTAATTGCCAGTCCCGTCCGGAAAATATTAATGCTCTTTATGAAGCCACTCAGAGAGCTGGAAGAGATGCGGTATCAATTCGATCAGCCTTACGTAATGTCCTGGAAAAAATTCAGAAATCACTTTCCTGATTTTAAAGTTACAACTTATAAGGATGGGATAAGAGATATGATTAAGACGTTGGGTAAGTAACTAATTAATTTAATAACATATCTCTTTTTTTTTTTCGTTATTGATACTACTAAATATTATTCAAAATTTGTTTCTTATGTCTACTCTATCCGAAATCAAACAAATGTCAAAACAAGAAAAATTGCACTTGATGGAAACCATTTGGCAACAGCTTAGTGTTGATGAGGAGCAACTTGAAG
>JAGXIS010000185.1 GCA_024635465.1 Bacteroidota bacterium
ATTAACTGATTCCAGTTGTAGTTGAAAGCCAGTAAGAAGTTACTTGGAAGATTATAATCAAATCCAAAAACAGCTCCCTGAGATTTTACGGTATTTTCTACGTTTGTGTAAAGCTGGAATGTATTGTTTGCATCACCGGATAATAGTGATCCTGCAATTTGAGCATCAACTGCAGGATTTCCGGTAAATGCTGCTGCTGCTTTTCGCACTCTGAACTGAGCTATGAAATCCTCATAAATATTGTAATAATAGGCCATATCGAGTAACAATTTGTCGCCAATGATCCCTTTATAACCGATTTCATAGGATTGAATCTGTTCCGGTTTCACTTCTTCAAAATTCGTGTACTGGACCAATGATTGTGCAGCGGCCGGATCTCCGGACAATAAACGATCTGTGAATTGATTAACGGATTCGAGAGTGTAAGCATTCTGAGTCACATTATAGGGAGCTACTGTCTGGTTTAAGCCACCCAATAGTCTTGCCGTTATAACATTCAGATCTATATATTGCCCCTGTGTGGTTGGGTTTCTAAATCCGGTCTGAAATGATGCCCGTATATTCTGATTTTCTGCTATACGAATAACGGATGATATTCTTGGGTTAAACTGACCATCAAAATTCTCATTCTTGTCATAACGTAGAGAACCGGTCAATCGTAACCTGTCTTCCATCAGCGATTTTGATGCCTGTAAGAAACCACCATATTCATTGATGTTGATTCCGCCATCACCATCTGCAAAAATGGTTCCATTGGATCTCAATTGATACTGACGATGACTCAGTCCCATTTGCAGATCCATAAAAGAGATCTCATTTTTAAAATTGTAAATACCTTCTGTATGGAAAAATCGGGATTTATCATTGAAACGGGCACCATCCGGTACAGTGCCTTCCAGTGCTGCTGCCTTAGCCGCATCAAATTGCTGAGTACCTGGTTCAAATCTATTTGCGTCTGCCGTACTTCGTGCAAACATATGAGCTGAATTTGGATTGTTATCCGGTGCGTTTGGATTAATCAAGTATCCTAAATATGCTATGCCGTATGTCCCGAACCATGTAGTAGTAGGTAAATAAGCATCATTTATCGCAAAACCAGCAAAGTCAGCTATATAGGAGTCGCCTGAGTTTTCAAATGTTCCATAGGATCGAACCATGAAGTTATCACCTTCAAACTGTAATTTGTGTTGGTGAATATAGAAGTCCTTCAAGCTGTAACGTTGCGCACCGGTGTAAACTGATGTACCGGAACCGTAGTTGAATGAATAACTCGCTTCAACATTATCACTGAGCCTATAGTGTAGTGATGATCCAAATTTTAAATTTTTTGCGTCATGATCTACAATATGCTCTTCTCTGTACCCCGTTCTGGCAACAGGTTGATTAGGAAGATTACCTTGTGCAATTTGTTGAGCTAAAGCCACATTTCCACCAAGTACACTCGATGCAAAATTTTGAATAAATTCAGGACTAAAAGCCAGTAACCTTAAGTTAAACGAACCATCATCACCATAGAGATGAACACCATCGTAAGCAGGATTGTGATTCAGATTGCCTTGAAGGTCTGCATTTTTATCGGAATAATTAATCCCTCTCCAATCATCAGCCTGAGAATAGCTGAAATTAACTTTGTATGCGAATCTGTCTCCAACAGTATTTGCATAACGAATAGATGTATCAAACATCGGTTGAGCACTTTCCGGTTCACCAAGTGAAGAATTTCCATCCAAATGATTAAATCCTGTTTGTACGTGAACACTCAACCCCGGATATCGATATGGGTTTTTACTGTTCACTAAAAGGATACCATTAAAAGCATTTGGCCCATATAGAGCTGAAGATGCACCCGGTAAAAATTCCATACTCTCTACATCCAATACTGATGGACCGTTAAGATTCCCAATCGGGAAATTCAATGCGGGGGCTGCAGTGTCCATCCCATCTGTGAGCTGTACCATTCGTGTGTTCCCGGTTGAATTGAAACCACGTGCATTGATAATCTGAAAATTGATACTACTTGTGGTCATATCAACACCTTTCAAATTCGCTAAACCCTGATAATAACTGGGTGAAGCTGTCTGATTAATGGCTATGATATCCATTTTTTCAATGGTTACCGGAGCATCCAGAATACTTTCTTCCACCCTGGAGGCAGAAACTACGATATCAGATCCGAGAATCGTCTCTTCAGTAAGTTCAACCCTTAAACCCGTTACATTCTCCTCTGTAACCTGAATCCGCTGAGTTGTGTATCCAATAATTGATACAACAAGTGTAATCGGTGGATCTTCATTCACACCTAATGTGAACTCCCCATTTGGATTGGTTGCAACTCCAACGATTGTTCCTTGTACAACAACATTAACACCGGCGAGAGGTTCTCCCGTTGAAGCATCCACTACTTCACCGGATACGGTAACCCTCAAATCTTCAGTATCTGAAGCAGATGTTGCGAATAGTGCCTGAGCATTGAACATTGAGCTAAGTATTAGAAAACTCAGACATTTTGAAAGTCTGGTAATAAGTATCATTTCTTTCATACTAAAGGTTTTAGGTTGATTAATAATGACGTAGAATGTTTACAAATGGCATAATGCCGATGGACTAAAATAATGCCCATTTTTTGGTTAATGCAAGCGCTTCCATAACAATTTTATAATATTAAATGTACATAATATATTATGCGATATATAAATTATTGTAAATATTATATTTATAACTGTTTTTATGTGAAAAAAAAGTTATTTAAAATTGATTTTATTTTATGGAATAGAGTGATTTCAATTAAATATTAAAATCTAAAAGTGCGGGAAGTGCGAATAAATGGGGGTAAGGTAGATCTTTCAGTATTACAGACTTATCCAAAAGTCATGAAAAAACAATGGTAAATATAAGAGAATCAACTGGAGTAAATTTATTAATCAATTTTACAAAAGGGGAGCCAACGTATCCCAAACCAAATCTGCTACAATTTTGTGGCCTTCTTCTGTAGGATGAATTCCATCCGGTAAATTCAACTCCGGGTTGCCTGCCACACCTTCTAATATGAAAGGAATAAATAGAACATCATTATTTTTAGCCAGATCAATATATACCTGTCTGAAAGCGTCTGTATAATCCTGCCCCATATTTGGTGGAGCTTCCATTCCTGTCAAAATCACTGTAATATTAGGATTTTTCTCCTGAACAATATCTATTATACCCTGCAGATTTTTTTTAGTATTGTCAGGATCTACCCCCCTGAGTCCATCATTCCCCCCCAATTCCAAAACAAATATATCCACACTTTGTTGTAGAACCCAATCAACTCTTCGGAGGCCACCGGCTGAGGTTTCGCCACTTAACCCGGCATTTACCGATCTATAATTATAATTCATTGAATCTAACTTAGTTTGTATAAGTGCTGGAAAAGCATCTTCAGAGTCTATGCCATACCTGGCGGTAATACTATCACCAAAAAAAAGAATCGTTTCCCTCTCTTGCGCTTCTAAAGTGTTAAAAAACATCAAAAATAGAAAAGTTATAATAACCTTTATCATTCTAATACGTATTTAATTGGTAATTTAAGTGTATTCATTGTTAAGGAATGAAATATAAGCACGTAAACGTTCTTAGTACAATACAAATTGTAAATTTGTACAATCAACCTTTATTGCAAACCAAAGAAAATAGATAGTAAGATTAAATGGGATTTATATTAACCACAGAAGCACTTACAAAAACCTTTAAAAGCGGTGATCATTCATTAACGGTTCTGGATCATGTCAGCTTTTCCATTGAAAAAGGAATTTCATGCGCAATCGTTGGTCCATCGGGTAGTGGTAAAACCACCCTATTGGGCCTCTGCGCCGGTCTTGATAAACCAACTTCCGGCTCTGTTATATTAAATGAAAATCTTATATCCGATTTTAGTGAAACAGAACTGTCTAAGATTAGGAACGAACAAATAGGCTTTGTGTTCCAATCTTTTCAACTCATTTCAACATTGACTGCTCTTGAAAATGTGATGGTTCCAATTGAACTTCGGGGAGTACCTTATAAAGATGTAGAAAGACGTGCTCTGGATCTACTCACCAGTGTTGGTTTGGGAGAAAGAACTCATCACTATCCTAACCAACTCTCCGGTGGAGAACAACAGCGAGTCGGTTTGGCCAGAGCATTTATTCATGAACCTGAAATCCTATTTGCAGATGAGCCGACAGGAAATCTGGATGGTGAAACAGGTTCTCAATTAGAAGATCTACTTTTTGATTTGAACAAAGAGCAGGGTACTACTCTGATTATCGTCACTCACGACCGTGAGCTTGCATCCAGATGCGATCGAATCATTGAATTGAAGAACGGTAAGCTCTTCTCAGATGAAGTGACTGAGAAAGCCGATAGCTTAGCTCAAATTGATTCGATCTGATGAAATTTTTAAGAGAATTAACAAAATCGTTTAGCTGGAAACTTGCATATAGAGATGCCAAACCTCAATGGAGAAGCCTCATTCTATACACTTCTTCTGTGATGGCCGGGGTTGCAGCATTGGTCGCAATCCTCTCTTTCCGGAGTGATGTACTCTTAACCGTAGATGACCAATCCAAAGAACTTCTGGGTGCTGATATCGAATTGAGGTCTAATCAACCGTTTCCGGAACCTATCGTTACTTTTATAGATTCAATTGGGGGAAGCACGGCAACGGCTATTGAGTTTAACTCAATGATTCTTTTCAAGCAAAGTGGTGCTAACCGACTGGCTCAAATTCGCGCGATTGACGGCCCTTTTCCCATTTATGGAACAATCTCTACAAACCCGGTAGATGCATCATCCCGTTATCAAGACGAAGCTTTTGCATTGGTGGAACAATCAGCAATGACTCAGTTTGGTGCATCGGTCGGAGATAGCATTCGCGTTGGAAATCTGGACCTGATCATTGGTGGAGAATTAATTAGTGTTCCCGGTGAAGCTGCCGCTTTTTCTCTCATTGGTCCGCGTGTTTATATTCCCAGAGACCTGCTCGAAGATTCCGGTCTTTTGGATCGGGGAAGTCGTATAACCTATAAACAGTACTTCGAGATGACTAATCTTGAAACTGTTGAATCCATTGTCGAAGAGTTACGCCCAATAGCCAGAGAACATCGTGTCAGGATAGAAACTGTAGAATCAGAGAAAGAAGATTTTCAGGAAGTTGTCGATAATCTTACAAAATTTCTTGGATTAATTGGATTTATCGCTCTTTTACTCGGCGGACTGGGTGTTGCAAGTGCCATCTACGTGTACATTAAACGGAAAACAGCGATGGTAGCCACACTTCGATGCCTTGGGGTTACAAAAGAACAGGTATTGACAACATTCGCTATTCAAATAGCAGCACTTGGACTTGTTGGCGCTGCTTTGGGAACTACAATTGGTGTTTTTCTTCAATTCTATATCCCAGCGCTATTTGTTGACCTGTTACCATTTACTATTGTTCAATCTGTTTCACTGCAAGCAGTCGCACTGGGCCTTTTTACAGGTATTTTGATTAGCGTACTTTTTTCTATGCTCCCACTCATTGGAATCAGTACAATATCTCCTCTTCTAACACTTCGAAATAGTGAGTTTTCTCCAATTTCAGAACTTTCCTCCAAATTCAAATTAACAACTGCAATTGTCTCGGTTGGCTTTGTCATTCTTATTGTCAGTTTACTGACCGAAAGCTTAGCTGTTGCATCTGTTTTCACGTTTAGTCTTATAATCTTTGTATTAATGTTGTGGCTTGTCTCTACCCTTTTGATCATCATCGTTAAAAATATGCGGCTAAAATCATTTAAATATGAGATCCGTCAAGGGATGGCCAACCTATTTCGACCCAACAATCAGACATCCATGTTAATTACCACATTGGGAATGGGTATGCTATTGATTGGGACACTATATCTCTCTCAGGATATGCTATTACAGCGAATCGATTTCCAATTAGGCGATGACACCCCTGACCTTGTTTTCTATGATATACAGACAGATCAAAACAGTGGCTTGAATGAAACTGTTGAGAAAATTGGTGGTGAAATATTACAAAACGTACCTATCGTATCTATGAGATTATCTGAGCTCAAGGGGATGACTGTGAGCGAAGTAAGGGCGGATACTACGATTAGATTAAGTCGTTGGGCATTATCAAGAGAGTACAGGGTTACCTATCGTGAAGAGCTAAACGAATCAGAAACACTCTTGGAAGGAGTTTGGGTTGGAGAGGCTGATGGACTCTCATCCGTTATTCCAATTTCCGTTGAACAAGAGATCATGGATGATTTAGAGATTGAATTGGGTGATACACTGGGTTTTGACGTTCAAGGTGTTCCAATTCAAACAGTTGTTAGCAGCGTACGTGAAGTCGATTTCCAACGTACAGAACCAAACTTCTTTATTCTGTTTCCCATAGGAGTTCTCGAACCTGCACCTCAATTTTTCGCATCAACAATTAGTGTTGATAATGAAGAGATGTCACTGGCCATTCAGCAAGCGGTTGTCACTGAGTACCCCAACATCTCAGCTATTGATATTTCAATAGCGCTAAGAAGTATTCGTGAATTCCTGGATAAAATCTCCCTTGCAATTCAGTTTATGGCTCTCTTTAGTATTCTGACAGGATTTATTGTACTTGCAAGTTCCATTACAATCAGTCGTCGACAGCGTACCAGAGAATCGGTACTATTGAGAACACTTGGAGCCAATAAAAACCAGATAGGATCTATTCAAACCATAGAATATGCTCTTCTTGGTCTTCTGGCTAGTCTCGCCGGTTTTATATTGGCTGTTCTTGCGAGTTGGGGACTGGCAACGTTTTATTTCGACCTGAATTTCATTCCTGACTTTCTGAATCTAACTTTAATTACCCTTTTGATCATGGCTATAACAATTCTTATTGGCTGGAGCGGGAGCAGACATATTTTCAAAAACTCACCCCTCGAGATATTGAGATTGGAAACAACCTAAGTCGAAATATGTTGACAAATCTAAAAATTGCCTACATATCTGGAGTGATACTTGTTTTATGTTTTTTAATTTCCTTGATCATCTACCTGAACACAGGACATATATTTTTAGCCATTTTTATTGCACCACCCATCATCCACTATGCATTGAAATATAGAAACCAAAAATTAGAGTAAAACTATTCTGTTAAAGGTCAATCTATCGGATCTTAAACTGTTAATTGAGTCAACGTACCTTATAAACCGATAAATTCACCTC
>JAGXIS010000020.1 GCA_024635465.1 Bacteroidota bacterium
ATATTCTTCCACGCCGACTCATCCTGATCTCCTTTCGAAACGGCTTTTTTCATCTCATTGTTAACTTCATCAGATATAAAAAAGCTCTTATTCGGATCCTGACCAAGCCTCTCCTTCGTAAGTTTGATCTCATCAGGCCCTAGTGGAGATCCGTGAGAACCTGCCGTACCCTCCTTATTGGGGCTACCAAAACCGATAGTTGTTTTGCACTCAATAAGTGAGGGTGTGTCAGTAGTTTGTGCTTTGCGGATTGCTTTTTCAATTTCTTCATGATTGTGCCCATCAATAACCTGGACATCCCAACCATACCCTTCAAAACGTTTAACCGTATTATCACTAAAAGCGAGATCAGTAGAACCATCAATGGATATTTGATTGGAATCATACAGGTAAATCAATTTTTTCAACTTCAAATGACCGGCCAGAGAAGCTGATTCGTGAGAAATCCCTTCCATTAAATCACCGTCACTTACAATCGCATATGTAAAATGATCAACAATTTTATGATCTTTTTTATTAAAAGTTGCAGCCATAAACTCCTCTGCAATGGCCATCCCCACGCCTGTACCGAACCCCTGTCCCAATGGACCTGTAGTGGTTTCTACACCTGGAGTCTGACCAAATTCTGGATGACCGGGTGTTTTGCTCTTATATTGGCGAAAGTTTTTAAGCTCATCCAAAGGCAAATCATAACCGGTGAGATGCAAGAGGGAATAGAGCAGCATAGACCCGTGTCCGGCAGAAAGAATAAACCGATCCCGGTCGAACCATCGTGGATTTTTGGGATTGTGTTTTAAAAATTTTGTCCAAAGTACAAATGCGACATCTGCCATTCCCATGGGCATTCCCGGGTGACCGGAATTTGCAGCCTGAACGGCATCCATTGAGAGTGTTCGAATCGTATTTACACAGTTTTGGGCCGTCTGATTTTCTTGATTCATCAAATAAGTAAAGGTTATAGCTCTTTTTTTAGTACCTAAAAAGATAGGTAAGTTCGTTACAAGGCAAAAGAAAAAGCAAAAAAAAAGCCATCCTTTTTTAAAAGGATGGCTTTTAAATTCGTTCAGAAAGAGATCAGATCAAGGAGCGTGTCCTTCACACTTCAACTCAAACTGTAACTCATGGTTGGCAGGTTCAGTAAATCCACCATATGTCGCATTTTCAAAAGCTGAACAGGCAGCTGTGAAATCTCCTTGTCCTTTCAGTGCAGTTCCCAATTCAAAATAGATTTTTGCTTTGTCAGCAACACCGCCTGTATGAAGATCAAGTGCTCTTCTTGCGCTTGCTTCAGCGTTACTCCAGCTGGTGCGTCTGTTATATATCTCAGCTAATCTATATTGAGCTTCATCAGAAGTTTCATCATAGTCCTCAACTCTTTGAAGAAGTTCTATCGCTTCATCAAATCTTCTCTCATCGGAAAGATTAACCGCTCTGAAGATTAATTCATCATGCGCACCTTCTTGTGCATTTTGCAATGTTCTATTGTCGTTTACACGGCTTGCTACTTCAATAGCCATATCGTACCATCGCATAAATCCATCGACATCATCAGGAGTCATCTGTTTTTGAACAATGCCTTTTTGGTAATACGCAGCTGCATAGTTTGCATTCAAATTAATTGCGTTATCCAGATCACTCATTGCATCTTCAAAGTTTTCTTGTCTATAGTTTAGGATCGACCGCACATAGTATAGCTGTGGAATAGCCATTTCTGCCTGCTGTCTGATTTCCGGGTTATTAAATTCTATAGCAACTTCTTGCGAATCTTTAAAGTAATCAAGAGCATAGTTTACAGATGTCAGTGTCCTTGTACTTTGATAATTCCTGTACGCATCGGATGCTCTACTGGCATATACACGTGGCAATCTTTCTTCAATTAATTCCACGATATCTTCCAATTGATTTTGATTTGCAAGATCCAATGTTTCACGATATACATCGATTGCATCTGCAAACTGATTGCTTCCGGCTAATTCCTGAGCTTCATTGTAAAGCTGAACAGCTTGTGCTCTCGCTTCATCCTGAGCGTAAACACTCTGCGTAACGCTGATAAGCATTACAAACATAAATGAGAGTATTAGTGATATTTTATAAGTTTTCATTCTTACCTCGTTAATTATGGTTCTTTCTGAACTAAACGTGCTTAACTTAATGAAAATTTAAATATAAAATCATTAAGAAATAACGTATGCATGTAAAGTGTTTATTTGAGTAAATGTTTCTTAATAAGAAAAATTGGGTTGCAATTTTCTGTTTTTGTAAAAATCACAAATATACTTAATCGCTAAGTCAGTATCATCTGTAAGGTAAAATAGACCTGTGTCTGCCTTACTGATATAACCGTCTTTAACCAATCTTTCCTCTATCCAATCGGTTAATCCTTTCCAATATTCTTTTCCAATCAACACAATAGGGATTTTTTCGATCTTTTCTGTCTGAATAAGAGTTAATGTTTCAAATAATTCATCTAATGTTCCAAAACCGCCCGGAAAAACGATAAAACCCTGTGCATATTTAACAAACATCACTTTTCTGACAAAAAAATATTTAAAATTTATTACATATTCAGCTGTAACAAATTTATTGACCCCTTGCTCTTTTGGTAGATCGATACCAAGACCTACTGATTTTCCTCCATATTGAAATGCCCCTTTATTAGCGGCCTCCATAATCCCGGGTCCCCCACCTGTAATTACTCCAAAACCATTTTCTGAGATTCCGATTGCGGTTTTAACGGCCATCTCGTAATATTTTGACCCCGGCTTGAGTCGGGCTGAACCAAAAATAGATATACATGGACCTATTCTAAGCAGTGAGTCATAACCATCCACAAACTCACCCATGATCTTAAATACACTCCACAGATCTCTGTGACTATCTTCATTGAAGTTGTTTCGTGGTTTATTCTCTTCCGAAAAATATTTAGGTGATGTCATACTTGCTATTTTTTTTGCAATGATACTTTAAAAGATAATCCCGGGCTGCCATCTGCAATGATTGCCGGTCCAATCATCGTATTTGCAGAAAGATCATCCGAAACATCAAAACTACGCATATGTGCATATACATATGCATCTAGAATATTCAAACCATACGCCAACCCCATTACAACGAACATAAAGTCCCTTTGATTGTGAAAACTGTCGCGTACAGACTGTAATTGACTTTGATTTACATTTTGAAGCCTTTCCGGAGTGGGACCAAATCTGAAATCATTATTCTCATCCTGATGTGAATTATAGTATGCTGCCCTGTAATCTTTGTATTGAGTGTCCAGATATCCTGCATATACACCGACTCCTACAAACATGCCATAGATTATTGGGACTTTCCAGATCTGTCTGTTTTCAATTTGCCCCCATCCGGGTATGATCATCGATTTAAAAAGTACAGATCGCGGAGATGGAAACTCGGGTTTTTCCGATTCCTGATCATCCCTATACTCGATTTGACTACTTCCGAATAATCGATTTTCCAATAGCAGATAGTCACTCTCTACAAATTGGATTTGAGAGTAGGATTGCACAGGAGTTGTTATGCAGATCAGTATGAGGATACTAATCAGTTTCATCAAAAAATTGAATCAAACGTTCAAGGTCATCATCAGAATAATATTCAATCCGAATTTCACCCCCTTTACCCTTCTCTTTAATACTGACTTTTGTACTCAGTTTATCTCTCAGTTTTTTGGATACACTGTTTAGAAAAGGATCACGGTCTGTCTGTTTTGTTTTTTTTGTATTCTGAACCGTCTTTTTATCATATGTACTGACAATATCCTCGGTCTGGCGCACAGATAACGACTTGGAAATGATACTCTTTAATATTTTCTTCTGATCTTCTTCACTCTTAACATTGATTAAAGCTCGGGCATGTCCACTCGAAATACTTTCATCGCGAAGTGCCGCTTGAACAAAATCCGGCAGTTGTAATAATCGTAGTGTGTTGGTAACCGTAGTTCGGTTCTTACCCACCCTATCAGCTACTTCAGATTGGGTATAAGTACATTCATCGATGAGTCGCTGATATCCCATAGCGATCTCAAGCGGGTTCAGGTCTTCACGCTGAATATTTTCAATGAGAGCAAAAGCGATAATCTCTTCATCGTTAACTTCCCGTACGTATGAAGGTATTTCCGGAATTCCTGCAAGTTTTGAAGCTCTTAATCTTCTCTCCCCACTAATGAGCTCGAATCGTTTCTGCCCCAGATAACGAACTGTGATAGGCTGGATAAGCCCATGTTTGGAGATAGATGATGCCAACTGTTCAAGTGCAACCTCATTGAACTCTGTTCTGGGTTGATGAGGATTTGGGCGAATGTGTCCAACCGGTATGTTTAATACAACATTAACTCGCTCGGCAGGGTCGATAGGAATAGCAGTTTTTGTTTTTATAGTAGGCTTTTCTGAATCTCCTGACTCATTCTCATAATCAGGGAAAAAAGCACCTAAACCTCTGCCTAAAACTTTTTTACTCATAACGACTCAATAGGAATTACGATTTTGATAAAACTGCACTCGACTTCAGATACTTCTTGTTGTTGTGAATGATCTCACGGGCCAGTGATAAATAATTTTTAGCTCCTACACTGGATGCATCATAAAGGATCGCAGGCTTTCCAAAGCTGGGAGCTTCTGCTAGCCTGATATTTCGAGCTATAATTGTAGAAAAAACTTTTTCATCAAAATATCTCTTCACTTCTTCCACGACCTGATTCGATAACCGTGTTCTGGTATCATACATCGTTAGAAGAACTCCTTCTATATCCAGCTCTCTATTTAGATGTTGACGTACTATTTTGATGGTATTCAATAGCTGTCCCAATCCTTCAAGAGCATAATATTCACACTGTACCGGAATCAGAACGGAGTTTGAAGCGGTCAATGCATTAATAGTAAGCAAGCCGAGTGATGGAGGGCAATCTATAATGATAAAGTCATATTTATCACTGATGTCTCCGATGGCTTTCAGCAGAATTCTCTCCCGTTCATTTCTATCCACCATCTCAATTTCAGCCCCTACAAGATTTATATGTGCCGGAACCAAATCCAGATATGGCATTTCCGTCTCTTTAATGGCAGTTTGCATATCAACACCACCAACCATTACCTCATAGATGGAGTTAGTGACTGTTTTTGGTTCGATCCCAAGCCCACTTGTACTATTGCTCTGTGGATCTATATCGATAATAAGCGTAGGGTGTTCTATACCCGCCAAACTGGCTGCTAAATTAACAGCAGTAGTCGTTTTACCGACACCCCCCTTCTGATTTGCAATGGATATTATTTTTCCCATTCTTTCTTAAGGAATTTTGATTGATGACACATAGGAATATAACCCAAGCCTCATAGGTAACCAAAAGAAGTTATGCACATTCCATGGTGGAAAACTTTATTGTACTCCATCCTAAGAATCTATTTTCTATTAATTTAGAGATGAATCCACTTCTATCTATTACTTCCGGTCAGATGTAGATTTTGCCTTGCCGTCGGAGATTGGGACGGATTGGTAATCGGCGTGAGTTTTTGAAAGCTTTGCCTGAAAATCGAGTCAACAGATGAAGCTTCACTTCCATAGAGTCCCTCTTGGAAATGCAGCACATCATTATGATCCGCCCAAGGCATTAGTTTGTCAATTTCCGATGCTCTGGTTGCATTACCCATTGATGCAGGAAAACCATTTTGAAATGATCCTATCGATGCAGATTCAGAATCATTTGACAGTTCACTATCGACATCCCCGGTAAAAATAAATCCATACGTTAAACCAAGTAACAGAATAGCAGCTGCACTGTAATAAATAACCCTTTTTGATCGGCGGCTTCCGGCTGCAGATTTTCTCACTTCCAATGACCGCAGAACCGCATCTACAACTTCATCAGGAGGTTGAATTGTATCCATGTTGTGAAGTTTGTTTGAGACTTTTCTGAGCGTTTCAACTTCAATCAACAAGTTTTCATCATCTTTAAGGTCCCTTTCGAACTCCAATTTCTCCGAGGGATCCATTTCATCATAAAGATATGCTGCACTTCTAATAATATTTTTATCATTCATACACTGTTTGATTCCTTCTCATGTTCTTCATCGAACATTTTACGAAGATTAATCAACGCATATCTCATTCTACCAAGTGCAGTGTTAATTGAGACGTCTGTGAGCTCTGCGATCTCTTTAAAGGGCATTTCGTAGTAATGTCGTAACATCACTACCGTTCTCTGCTCTTCGGGTAAATTTGAAATATGTTTCAATAAACTGGATGTAGACTCATCGAGCTCAAGTTTTTCTTGCTGCCCAATTGAATCCTCATCCGGCAATCTTTCATAAAAGTCGGTTTTTGATTCTTTATCGTATGAACCCTTAACGTCGACAAACCGTTTTTGTTTTCTTATATGATCAATTGTTGCATTATGTGCGATTCTCATAACCCAGGCAATCCATTTCCCCTGCTCATTATACGTGTCATCCATCTTGGTAATCACCTTGGTAAACGTCTCCTGAAAGATATCATTGGCCGTTTCCCGGTTCTGTATCATGCTAAAGATGTACGAATAGATCTTGGCCTGATGACGATTCATTAATTCTCTAAAAGCAAGTTGATCATCTTTTCTTCTGAAAAGATGCACCAAATCTTTATCGGCCATCTGCTCGTAACTACGCGGTATGTGATCTGAGTTAATAAGTCTCATAGTATGTAATTATGTAAATACAGTGTTTAATGTCAAAACATATTTAAAGAAACCACCATTCATTTTAAAAAGTAGTCACCGTTTATATGGTATTACGTAATTATCCCTCAACTGGACTGTGTTACAACGTAAACTTTGATCTAATCTAAATCAGTTTACTGTATTGTTCTATAACATCTTCATGTTAGATGTTTCACAAAACTATTGCTGAAAATAGTTGTAAACATTCAATCCTGTTTTCTTACCCAAAAAATTCTGTAGTGTTTCAGAATTACTCTCTTTTATTTTTTTTACGGATCCAAATTCTTTAAGAAGTGCCTCCGCTTTCTTCTGTCCAACTCCAGGGATTTGGGTTAATTCTGTCTGAAGTGTCCTTCCGGATCGTTTTTGTCGATGATAAGTAATTGCAAATCGATGAGCTTCGTCGCGTGCCATCTGCAGAAGTTTCAAGGATGGAGATATTTTAGGAATCATCACGGGGTCTTGTTTGCCGGGCAGGAAAACTTCCTCAAGCCTTTTTGCCAATCCGGCAACTTCGCTGTGACCCCAATAATCGATCTCTTTCAATGCGTCAATAGCCGCATTCAACTGCCCTTTCCCACCATCTACCAGGATTAGATCCGGGGGTTGTAATTTCTCCTTTTTGATTCGTGAATATCTTCGTTTAAGTATTTCCTTCATCGAGGCGTAGTCGTCCGGACCCACAACCGTTTTTATAGCAAATTTTTTATACTCACTTTTTCGCGGTTTTCCATCCACAAAACTGACCATCGATGCGACAGGATCTGTGCCCTGTGTATTTGAATTATCAAAACACTCAATTCTACGGGGGAGTCTCTCCAGATGAAGATACTCCTTCAGATCTTTGATCGCTTTGGGTATTCGATCTTTTTCCGCTTTCTCCACCTCGATCAATCGTTCACCCAGTTTGTGCCTGGCATTGGATATTGCCATCTCCACCAACTGTCTTTTTTCGCCTATTTTAGGGATCAAAATCGGCACTTTTTTCCCATTTTGTTCCCATAAAAACTCCTGCAAAGGTTCATCATCAACCATTTCATCGCTTAGATGCACTTCATCCGGCGTAACCCATGCACCTTTCTGATAAGATCCTGTGTAATAATCCTCGACAAAAGACTGCATCATCGTCGGTTTGTCCAGATCATCAATGTTTTTCAAAAAACGATGAAATTTACCGATCAATTTACCCTCCCGAATTCTAAACAGAACACCGCAAGCTTCACCCAGATCTCTATCCACATCGATAGCAAACAGATCTTTGTCCAGTTTTTTGTGATCTACAATCTTCATTTTCTGATTGTATTTCTGGAGTGATACCAGGCTATCCCTTAATGAAGCAGCCTGCTCATATTCAAGGGCTTGGGACGCAATCTCCATTTCCTCTTTGATTTCCTTCATTAACCCTTCCGTTTTACCGCTTAACAATCTTTCAACCTTGTGGATCGTCTCAATGTAGAGATCCCTTTGCCAGTCGCCGGAGCAGTTTTGCAAATAATCTTCAAAACAGGAGTGCCATTTAGGCATTCCCCTGGACTTGTCAATCATTTTTGGTGAAACTGCACATGTACAGAGATCAAATGTCTTACGGATCGTATCCAGCATTCGTCGCATATGGCCCACATGATCGTAGGGGCCAAAATATCTGCTACCGTCATTAATGACTGTTCTCGTTGGGTACACCCTCGGTTTATCGTCATCTGTGATACAGATATAGGGATAGGACTTATCATCCCTTTACATAATATTGTATCGGGGTTGATGTCGTTTGATCAGATGATTTTCCAAAATCAATGCCTCAGCCTCTGAATCAGTCACGATTACCTCCAGGTCAACGATCTTGCCAACCATCACCCGAATTCGGCCATCATGGTTCTTTGACTCCTGAAAATAGGATCTGACACGATTTCTAAGTTTT
Source organism: Bacteroidota bacterium (assembly GCA_024635465.1). Taxonomy (GTDB): domain Bacteria; phylum Bacteroidota; class Rhodothermia; order Balneolales; family Balneolaceae; genus Rhodohalobacter. Next base: position 8,622 of record JAGXIS010000020.1, read on the forward strand.
TTTGCCTTACCTACATAGAGGTATCTACCTTGTTTATCTTTAAATTGGTAAACACCCGGCTGAAAGGGTAGATTTGCAACTTTTTCTTCTAGTGAAATAGACATAGCTAAATGGTAAGTTTAAGAAGAAGCAAATACAACGGATAAACGGATTTTTGGCTATTAATTTTCAATATATTCACGCTCGATGAAAACCACAGGCACAAATCCTGACCTGGAGATACTGTATGAAGACAATCATCTTTTAGCGATCTGTAAACCTGCAGGCGTGTTATCTCAAGAAGATCGAACGGGTGATCCTGATGCACTCACACTAGGTAAAGAGTATCTTAAAAAAGAGTATAATAAGCCCGGGAATGTTTTTTTAGGCCTTCTACACAGGCTAGATAAGCCCGTATCCGGTGTGATGATATTGGCTAAAACTTCCAAATCCGCAGCTCGAATCAGTGAACAGATTCGTCTACGAACCATTAAAAAAAGTTATCTTGCAGTAGTCGAAGGTGACCCGGAAGATTTTAATTATCTAACACACCATCTGTTAAAAGATACATCTACAAACAATGTGACTGTTGGAGAGGGCGACAAAAAAGGTGCAAAACGTGCTGAACTCATGTACCAGACTCTGGAGAAAAAGAACGGAAAAGCACTTTTGAAAATCAAATTGATCACCGGACGAGCTCATCAAATACGGGTACAGCTTGCTGCTGTCAATTTGCCTATTTTAGGTGATAAGAAATACGGGACGTCAGCTCAGGGAAACATTGCACTTCATGCTAATGAAATTGAGTTTAATCATCCCACGCTCAAAAAAGTGATTTCAATTCAGTGTAATCCACCTCAGAATGAACCTTGGACATTTTTTAACGATAAATCATAGTGCAAAAGAGTTATCACGCAACGTCTTGAGAAATTGTTGCGTAATCTCCCTTTTTTATAAACGGCTCGAATGGTTGTGATTCAAAATATGTTTAATAGAATAACAACTGAGTTATCTACGCTCAACTGTATGAATTAACATCCTTCAGTATCATATTTAAGATGAAAGATCTAACAAAACAAGAAGCACGCTTGATACTTCCGGCCGTTGTTGACAACGAGGCGACCGATGAGGAAAGAGCATCTTTTTTTGACTTCATTCAAAGTGATTCTGAGATTGAAAAGGAGTACAATGATGCTCACTTGATTAAAAAGGCACTATCAACTGCAAATATTCGGAAAAAGGCTCCGGATCATCTCAAAAAAGTTGTATTGGATACGATTGAAGGACTAAAAATGGAAAGTGAAGTAGATGATGAAGATGTAAAATCTACAGTCACACCGAATCAATCAGCTACCCACTCAACCAAATGGCTACGATACCTGTCAGCAGCTGCTGCCGTTTTGTTTATCTCATTGGTTACACTCCAACTTTTAGATCTCTCGACAGGAACAGCTACCGTTGATTATGATGTAATTGTTGAAAACATGGCCGCTGAACATTTTATCAATAGTGGTGGACAACTCATAGAACCCCATTTTAGCACAAGTCAGCCTCGTGAGGCAGAAGCTTATTTAATGGAGCATTTTGGTTTGCAAATCACCATTCCAACTATTACAAGGGCTGAATTTGCCGGGATTGTAATGGCCGAGTTCGTGGATGATTTTCAGACTCCACTGCTAGAATACAGTCAGCAAAACATCGGAGAAACAATCTATCTTTTTGCTTTCGACATGAATCAGGTCGATCAACACGAAAAATTATTCAGGCTTGGTGAGGCCGCGGATGCGTGTATTAAGTCTGAAGATTTTTTCGTTGCTGAAATAAACGAATATCATGTTGTATTCTGGCTTTGGGAGAATACCTGGTATAGGGCGATATCTAATCATAATGGGTACGATTTAGCTGCTCTAGTTGAGCCTTTGAATTATTCAAGGTGAGCAACACCTACCCCTCCAAATTGCCCGGTAGTTTTTTAGACGCTTTTGCTCCTAATTCGCGAAGCATTTCTGCTTGTCTTACCAAACTTCCTGAACCCTCACTCAGACGATTCAGTGCTTCATCATAGCTTTTTTGTGTCTGCTGAATC
>JAGXIS010000186.1 GCA_024635465.1 Bacteroidota bacterium
ATTTTTAGAAATAATCTGTCAGTAGATATCACGAAGGTGAACCTTCTTCGTTGGTAGAAAACCGGAATATTTTTAACTGATCTATTTCTCACTCAAAGTAAATGAGATTTATGTCCATATTGCTTGTGAAGCTAAGCCCTGTTTCGCCGTTGAAATGGTGAATTAATATCTAATGGGATGAGTTCATACTTTAGATAGAATTCACATCTTAGAAAATGGTTCTACTCACCGGTTTTGGGCCCCGGTTTGATCAAAAATAAGGCAATCAAAACAAATATCAGCGATACGATTGTAGTAATATAAAACGTACCATCAATCCCAAAGTAGAGATAGACAATACCCAGCAAGTATGGCCCCAATGCTTGTCCCACTCTCATGATCATCCAATTTATGGAGAGAAAAGCAGCTCGATACTCTTTGGCAGCGTAGCCGGTTATTAGATTTAAGATGCTAGGAATATTAATTCCCTGGGCAACTCCAAATATTGAAACAGGTAACAAAAACATCCATACATTTGAAACGTATGGTATTGAGAGAAAAAATATGCCATAGAGAATAGAAGCTGTAAGAATCAGATTTTTTTCATTGAATCGGTGAGCTAACTTACCAAGTTGTGATGAAGTTACTGCTGTAATCAATGAAGAGCTTGATAAAAGCAAACCGATCGATAATGCACTTAATGCAAACCTTTCATCCAATAAAATTGTGAAATAGGTTATGTATCCACCGTAGAGCATAAAAAATGTAAGAAACATCGAAATAAACAGCCCAATCACAAATCTTGATTTTACGGCTATAAGGATTTGCTTAAAATAATGACCAATATTGAGGGATGTATCAATAGTTACTTTTTTCAGGGACACCGCTGCAAAAATTCCGACCGGGATTGCAAACAGAGTCAGATAAAAAGGATAATACCATCCCACGATTGCCAAAGCTCCACCGATTGCCGGATAAATTGCTGTCCCCACACTTAATACCCCGCCATTGTAACCCATTACTGTAACGCGGTCTTTTTCATTGTAAAGATCGCCGAGTAGAGTAAGGTTAATAACACCTAAGGAGGCACTTCCGGTACCCTGGAGAAATCTGAAGAATAACAACTGTTCAAACGTCACCGAAAAAGCACAGGCCGTTCCGGCTAGCCCAAAAAGAAAAAGTGAGGGTATTAAAATTCTTCTTCTCCCATATCGATCCGCCAAAATGCCTAAAAAAGGAGTGAAAATAATTCCCGGAATCGTAAAAAATGTAATTAATAAACCAATTTGATCTGTGGACACATTCAGACTTCTTGCAATAGACGGTAAAGCAGGAGCTATACTGGAAACTCCCATAATAGATGTTAAAGTGATTCCGAATATCACATATAGATTTACATCCTTAAGCAGACTTGATTTACTCTCTTTTATATCCACAGAAAAATTGGTTTAAAAAGTAAAATAGAGGTATTAAATAAGGTAAGTAGTGATTAATAACAAACAATTTATATTTTGTGATTAGAACTATCAGATTGCATTTACCTTCATATTTTTTTAACGTCATTTCATCCACAACGAAATAATAGATAACTATCGATTAAATAGTTACAAACTTAATTAATTGAACATCTAAATCGGTAATGTATTTTGATAAGTGATACGACAATTCTAAGTGGTGTTGAAAATCATAAGTATAAAGTAGAAATAGCTCAATCTAGCATCCAGATTGAAGAGGCCTTACGGTTAAGGTATATGGTTTTTAAAAATGAGCTTAATCGCAATTTTCAATTCGATGGCAAAAAGGATAAAGATATTTATGATGAGCAGTCTCATCATCTGCTTGTTATTGAAAAGGAAACTGACAGCATCATAGGAACGTATAGATTACAGACTTATGATCAGGCAATGGCGGGACACGGATTTGTCTCAGAAAAACGATTTATCCTTGAAGATCTTCCGGAATCTGTTAAAATGAATGCGTTTGAAGTAGGCAGGGTCTGCATCGATCCCAATCATCGAGGAGGTCGTGTTCTATATCTACTTTGGAAAGGATTGGCCGGTTATCTTAAGCATTATGATCTTCGTTATCTTTTTGGATATGCTACTACAGGTAATCAAGATGCAAAAACGGCTAGCCAGATCTATCAATATTTATTTCAAAACGATTTTCTTCATCCTGAATATAAGATTCGTGTTAAAAATGAATATAAATTACAATTAAAAAACGGCTCCATAGGAACTGAAGAGATTATCATTCCCCCACTACTGCAAAATTATCTTGATGTCGGCACAAAAGTCTGCAGTGAGCCCGCATATGATCCAATTCTTGATCTGAATCATTTTTTTATATTGCTCGATGTAGAATCTATTTCCGATCGAACTAGAAAAATGTTTTTTGGATAGCTGATGAATACTTTAATTGCAAGTATTAAAATATTGGTCTTTATCCTTTTTACTCTTACAGGGTTTCTGATCTATCTGTTTCTCTACTGTTTTGTAAAACTATTCAGGGTTTCGTATGAACCTCTTAGAAATGGGTATATGAGAAGTTGGGCGAAGGTTTCTTCGTGGATTTTTAATGTTCATGTATCGTTTGAAGGAAAACCTCCTAAAGAACCATTTATCCTCGTCTGTAATCATTTAAGTTACCTGGATATCATCCCCTTATACTTCTATTTAAATTGCACATTTGTCGCCAAAAAAGAAGTGAAAAGTTGGCCGGTTTTAGGCTTTTTGGTCTATATGATGGGAGTTATTTTCATAGACAGAAGTATCAAAGGGGATGTTGTAAGAGTCAATAAACTTCTTACTGAAAATCTGAATAAACATCAGGGAATTATCATTTTTCCGGAGGGAACTTCGACGGGTGGGAAAGGTATTTTACCATTTAAATCATCACTCTTAGAATATCCGGCCACACAAAATATGGATGTTTATGTCGCTACCATTCATTACAAAACTTCTGACAGAGATCTGGATGCAGTCGATAGTGTCTGTTTTTTTGGTGCCCGACACTCATTTCCGGAACATGTTTTCATGATGGCTAAAACCCATCGAATTGATTGTAAAATTATTTTTAATAATGAACCTGTAAAAGCGTCAGATCGAAAAGAACTGGCGGAGAAACTTCGTCAAAAAATGATGAATCAATTTATTCCAACAGATTTGGCTGATTGATTTGTATCTTAATAGCACATCAAAAAAAGTCAATAGAACTATAATAATATCGTAAGGGTGTATAGAAGTTGAGTGATCAAAAAATAATTTTTTCAATGGTTGGGGTCAGTAAGATTTACAAACCCAACAAAACAGTTTTAAAAGATATCTATCTTTCCTTTTTTTATGGCGCCAAAATTGGTGTTTTAGGGCTTAATGGGGCCGGTAAAAGTACACTTCTTCGCATTATTGCTGGTGAAGACACCGATTTCATTGGGGATATCTCCCGGCAAAAAGGTATTACTTTCGGTTATTTGACTCAAGAACCTAAACTGGACGACTCTAAAAAAGTGATTGATGTTGTTCGGGAAGGTGTGGAAGGGACAATGAATCTGATTAAAGAGTATGAAGCAGTGAATGAGGGCTTTAGTGATCCGGACGCTGACTTTGATGCTTTAATTGCAAAACAGGCGAAATTACAGGATGAGATCGACCGTATTGGCGCATGGGATATCGACTCTAAGTTGGAACAGGCCATGGACGCATTACGCTGTCCGCCGGGTGATACATCTATTTCTGTACTCTCGGGTGGTGAACGAAGGAGAGTGGCTCTCTGCAGACTTCTGCTCAAGAAGCCGGATGTTCTCTTATTGGATGAACCCACTAACCACCTGGACGCTGAGTCTGTAGGTTGGCTTGAGCAACATTTAGCCCGTTATGAGGGAACCGTTATCGCTGTAACCCATGATCGTTATTTTCTGGATAACGTGGCCGGTTGGATACTGGAATTGGATAGGGGAGAGGGAATCCCGTTTAAAGGAAATTATACTTCATGGCTTGAACAGAAAAGTGCTCGACTTAAACAAGAGGAAAAACAGGAGTCGAAAAGGCAAAAAACACTGGAACAGGAACTTGACTGGATTCGACAAAATCCTAAAGGCAGGCGGGCAAAAAGTAAAGCCAGAATTAATGCCTATGAAGAGATGCTCTCAGAAGATTATCAAAAGAGACGTGATGATATGGAGATCTTTATTCCGGCCGGACCACGTCTGGGAGATAAAGTGATTGTGGCTGAAAATGTATCGAAAGGTTATGACGACATGCTTCTTGTTGAGAATATGAACTTCAGACTACCTCCGGGTGGCATCGTTGGTGTGATTGGACCCAATGGAGCCGGAAAAACAACACTATTCAGAATGATTACAGGTGAGGAAGAACCGTGGAAAGGATCGGTTACACTTGGTGAAACTGTAGAGTTGGGGTATGTAGATCAAAAAAGACCACTTGATCCATCTAAAACGATTTGGGAAGAGATCTCCGGTGGACAAGAACTGCTGAAACTGGGTAGCCGTGAAGTTAACTCTCGTGCTTATGTGGCACGATTTAATTTTAGTGGAAGTGATCAGCAGAAAAAGGTCAATGAAATTTCAGGCGGGGAACGTAATAGAGTACATTTGGCAAAAATGCTAAAACAGGGTGCAAACGTACTGTTATTGGATGAACCTACCAATGATTTGGATGTCAATACATTGCGGGCACTGGAAGAGGCGATGCTTGAATTTGCGGGTTGTGTAGTTGTGATATCTCATGATAGATGGTTCCTAGATCGAGTTGCAACCCACATACTGGCATTTGAAGGCAACAGTCAGGTGAACTGGTTTGAAGGAAACTATCAGGAATATGAAGAAAATCGCCGGAAACGTCTTGGAATCAGTGAAGATCAACCGACTCGAATTCAGTATAAAAAACTGATGAGAGATTAACTCTTCTCACTCTCTTCAATCCAATCGGTATGAAAAAACTTTCCCTTGTGTCTGTCAACCCGTTCATAGGTGTGGGCTCCAAAATAGTCGCGCTGAGCCTGGATTAAATTTGCTGGAAGTTTTTCAGATCGTAATGTATCATATTGAGCCAGGGCAGCACTCATGGCCGGCATTGGTAAACCCTCATTCACAGCAGTTGATACAATTTTACGCCATCCGTTTATGAGGTTTCTGAATGATTGCGAGTAAAAATTTGATAGAAACAGATGCTCCAGAGATATCTCTTCTGTATACGCCTTTTGAATTTCATTTAACAAATCAGATCGAATGATACATCCTCCTTGCCAGATACGCGCCGCGGAAGATGGATCGATACCCCAATCGAATTCTTTGCTTGTTTCAGTGATCAGAAAAAAGCCTTCAGCATAAGCAACCATTCGGGAGGCAAAAAGGGCTTGAGCAAGTGAATGGAGGAGTAAGGCACGATCCTGATTTGAAACCAAAATAGGTGAGGAGATTCGGTTGGCAAACTGTCTTCGCAAATCAGTCAATGATGAGAAAAAGCGCGAAAAAACGGCTTGGGAAATGACAGGTAATGCAACTCCTTGTTCCAATGAAGTTATGGCAGTCCATTTACCGGTACCTTTTTGACCGGCAGAGTCCAAAATTTTATCAAGAAGCGGTCCTCCCTGCTCATCTTTCACTTTCAATATGTTAGCAGTGATCTCAATTAAATAACTATCCAGTTCAGTATCATTCCAATCAGAAAATGTATCTGACATTTTTTGAGGTTTCATTCCCAGTATCACTTTCATAAAGTGATAAGCTTCGGAAATGATCTGCATATCTGCATATTCTATTCCATTATGCACCATCTTGATAAAGTGTCCGGCACCCTGATTCCCTATCCAAGCACAACAGGGAGACCCGTCAAAAGCTTTAGCTGCAATGGATTCAAGCATCTCCCGAAGATGTGGCCAAGCTTCTTTATTTCCACCGGGCATTAGAGAAGGCCCCTTTCTTGCACCCTCTTCACCACCGGATACACCCATGCCCACAAAAAGAATCTCTTTCTCAATTAAGGCATCCACTCGTCTGTTCGTATCATCAAAATTCGAATTACCACCATCAATGATAATATCACCCTTATCTAAAAAAGGTATTAACTCTTCAATAACCATGTCTACAGGATCACCCGCTTTCACCATCATCAGTATCTTGCGTGGACTGTCAAGAGATTCTACAAACGACTCAACATCGGACGTTCCTTTGAAATTTTTACCCACCCCTTCAAAAGCCAAAAATTCATCCACAACATACTGTTCTCCCGGCGCATTGCGATTGTACAGTGAAACTCTATATCCTTTACCTTCAAAATTGAGCGCAAGATTTCTACCCATTACTCCCAGTCCATAGACACCAAGATGACTTTTACTCATTGTATTTTTCTAATTGATTAATGATCTGATAAGTTTTCTGTGAAATTTGTTAATTGTGTGCGGATCTCATTCAAAATTTCTCTTGGTTCTTTATCAATATTGACAATCATTGCATCTGAAGGTTCTTCCAAATCTTTGAACTGAGAATCCAATAATTCCGGAGGCATATAGTGTCCTTTCCGATCTAAAAGTCTCTTATTGATGAGCTCTTTAGACCCCTTTAAATAGACAAATAAGACACCGCTTTCTATGTTACCGGGATTAACTTGAGTAACTTTATCCATATTTTGGCGTAACTGAACCCGATATTTTTCTTTCAAGGCCGAACATGCAAGGATCGCACCTCCGGTTCGGTTCCACTCAGTAATTTTGTCCGATAAATGATTCAACCAAGGATTTCTGTCAGTATCATTGAGTGCCTCACCCCGACTCATTTTTTCAACGTTTGATTCGGGATGAAAATCATCTGCATCATAAAAAGGAAGGGTTAAGTTTTTAGAGAGTAACTCCCCAATGGTACTCTTCCCACATCCGGATACCCCCATTAGAATGATGACCATTTTATAATTTGATTAAATAAAGAATGACAAATTACTATTGTTACAAGAATATTATTTTCAACAAAATAGACAATCCGTACTGAATTTTGTATGATTAATTCGGTTTTTTTGCCTTTAAAGGCAGAATATTTTTTCTTATCGAAGATTAAATTGTTCAGTATTGATATTTCACTAAAAGATTGGGAGATGGAAAATACATATACATTGATTATTCATGGATGGAGTGATTGCTCGGCCTCATTTGTGGAGATGAAAAAAAGATTCGAGGAGAGGGGAATTGGAAATGTAGAGTCGATACTCTATGCTGATTACCAATCAAGAGAAGACAATATTACTTTTAATGATGTAATTGATGGCCTCAACAGACAAATGATTGATCTAGGGTTAATTCAACCCGATGGTACGTCAGAATTTGATTTGAATATTATTGTTCATTCAACGGGTGGATTGGTGATTCGACACTGGATCTGGCGTTACTATAATGATCGAATTGAGGATTGCCCGGTTAAACGAATTGTAATGCTGGCACCGGCAAATTTTGGCTCACCACTGGCACATAGGGGTAAGTCGTTTCTTGGACGATTGGTCAAAGGAAGATGGAAAGTGGGTGACTTTTTAGAGGTTGGCAGGCGTCTGCTCGATGGACTTGAACTGGCAAGTCCATATCAATGGGATTTGGCACATCGTGACCTTTTCTATCCACAAAAAACGTTCTATCAAAGAGATCGTATTCAACTAACCATATTGACGGGTATAGAGGATTACTCCGGTTTACGCGGATGGGTGAATAAACCGGGTACTGATGGAACGGTAGTCATTGCGGGTAGTTCAGTAGATTCGGTAAAACTGAATCTTGATTTTTCTGATTCGGATGCTCCCTACAGATGGCAAAAAACTAAAACGGCAAATGACTACGCCTTTGGTGTATTAGAAGACCTGGACCACGGCACTATTGCATCGGAATTTGAGAAGAGTGAGGGTGAAATAATAGATTTAACAATAGAAGCCCTTACGATATCATCTCAAGAGGAATTTTCTGAATTCAGGGATAAAGTAAAGGAGATTACGGATGCGACTTATGCTAATAACGAAGGAAGAAGCCGCAATAATTATAGCCGATATCAACAGTTTATTATTAGAGCAGTTGATGATCACGATGTAGGGATCAGGGATTTTACCATTGAATTTTATGTCTATAAATCAGCAAAGGAAGAAGAGAGACTCATAGGAAAGGAGAGGTATTTTAATCAAACCGAACAACTACTGTCAGAGGAGTTTCATAGAGTTTTTACTAGAGAATTTCATACACATAGTAAAGATTCCAGTTACAGACGATTATTGGTAAACATGGCCGATATGAGCGAGCTGATTGAGAAAGCAAAAATGCAGTTGGGGCCGTTTGTTCTCAGTATGAAAATCTTTGTCCCTGAGATTGATAAGGGTATCTATTATGATCTGGACTCACTTCAAAATGTTGTAATCTATCATTCCGAAAATAAGGATATTGGTACTCCAATGCTGTTTTATGGAAATACTACAACGCTGGTTGAGCTAAAAGTGAAGCGACAGACCAGTTATGTAAGAATATCCAAAGATGGGAAAGGTTGATAGTACGGCAGAACGCAGAAGTACGACCAAATACAAAAAGCTGTCATCAGGTTTTACATTATTATTAAAGTCAAGAATAACATGCTAATACGAGGACATTTCGCTTCGCGTGCAAAAAATGAGCGACTTCATCTCGTTGCATTTGCTCCTCAATTGCGCTCAATGTGACGGTTTAAGTTATTGTTTAATAATAATAACCGTCAGTTCGAGCGCAGTCCAGACGGGTTTTTCGTCAGGACTAAGTCGAGAACACCAATAATTTGGAATAGGCTAAAACTTAAAAAAAGTAAACCATTGCAAACACTAAAAACGTAAACAAAATAAAGCCCATAGCTACTTCCATTGCGGGGCTGTATGATGAAGCTTCGTTTTTCTTATTGTTAATCGGATTGAGCCATGTCATGGGATTTTTAAATGATCGGGTTAAAAACCGTGCTATTCCCAAAACTCCCTCTTCTGCACGATCATAAAATCGATCTACACTCAACACAAAAATCTTACGTACAACAGTAGCCGGTTTACGATAAAACCAGTCGGTATCAATCGCAATAAAGGGTTCACCTATCAGTTTATGGCGAAGTATCCAAAAACCGATAAATGAAAATACCAGGATTTGAGTCGTCTCAACAAGATGATAAATAGTAAAGGGTTCATACTCTACAGGATAGGGTAAATAGCTATATAGCAGGCCGGGGAAAATCCCGAACAGGATACAAAAGAATGCTCCGAATCCCATGGCTATCAACATATTAGTGGGCAAAGGTTTCACCTTGATATCACTTTTAGATTCACTGAACCAGGTAAAGTAGGGCAATTTGAGACCGGTGTGCAGAAATGAACCAATGGATGCCAGAAGGAGTAGTAATACCGCCGTTTCGAAGTGGGCATAGCCGACCGCACTAATAATCATTGACTTGCTGATGAATCCGTTAAATAACGGAAACCCGGAAATCGAAAATGCACCAATCATATAAAACAACAGAGTGAGTTTCATTTTCGATGCAAGTCCACCCAATTCAGTCAGTTTACTTTTACCTGTGGAATAGATCACCGCACCGGCACCCATGAATAGCAGGGATTTGTAGAGAATATGACTGAATGCATGAGCAGTGGCTCCATTGATTGCCATTTCAGTGCCGATACCCACTGCAGCTACCATGTAACCTATCTGGCTAATGATAGAATAAGCCAGAATCCGGCGTATATCGTTTGAAAGTAACGCATAAACAGCACCGTACAACGCCATCACTACACCAACCCAGATCAGGATCTCCCAACCCGGAAACATTCGGATCATGACATAAACCGCAGATTTTGTCGTGAAAGCACTCAAAAATACTGCTCCCGTTATCGTTGCTTTGGGATATGCATCAGCAAGCCACGCATGTAAAGGTGGGACGGCCGCATTTAATGCCACTCCCAACAACATCAGCACAGAAGGTATTGTATATAGATCAGGAAAACTTGGGATAGCGAGTGAACCGGTTTCTGAAAAATGCCAGAGTATTCCTGTAAGCAGGAGTCCGCCGCCAAAAACGTGCACAAGAAGATATCTCATTCCGGCGCGATCCGTTTCTTCTGTTTTGCGGGCCCAAACCAGCCATACTGAGCTAATGGCCATAATCTCCCAAAAGATGATCAATGTTAGAAGGTCTCCGGCAAGTGTCACACCCAGGGCGCCACCCGCATATACCAGTGCATTGACTTGTTGTCCAACATCTTTGATATGAAGTGCATATACTCCACCAACCACTGCGATCAAAGCGAAAATGGTCCCGAATATTTTACTCAGAGCATCCACATAAACCGGAACCAACTCGTAGTCTCCAAAGGTGAGTTGTATTGTATATTCATCCGGATATGTCCAAAGCACTACCAACGCAATCAGTGGAAAGACTAGAAAAACTGATGCCCTGATTTTTTGAGGCAGGACTGTAAGAACAGATGCCCCAAGAATCATAACGACAGCCGGTATAAAGAGAAAATCAACGATCATAATACTGCTCATTTTTGAAAATGAAGAGTTTTCCTAACCACTTTGAAATATAAATTATGGTCACACATCCCAAAAAACCCCAAATGATGTAAAACCCTGGGATGGCATTCCACCAGTGAGAATCGTAACCGGACAAAACCGTGAACTCCAGGATCAAACTTACCAGAGTTAGGATGATGAGTACAATCCAATGCCATGCTTTCATATCAATATCCTCCAGTAAATAGGGTTTCTGCTATGGAGCCTGCAAGGTCGAAAAAACTGAAAAAGAGATTCGGAAAAAGACCGAACAAGATCGACAGGGCAGCTGTACAAACAATGGGTACTACCATGAAAGGCGAGGCTTCGCCATATCCTTCCAGACCTTCACCTTTTCTGAAATAGGCTCTTTGAATAATTGGGTAGAAGTATCCTATATTCAACAGACCACTTACAATCAAAATAATCACCGGGATCACCATATCACCTTCCAGAGAACCCATTGCCAAATACCACTTGCTGAAAAATCCGTTGATAGGAGGTACCCCTGCCAGACCTAATGCCCCTACAGTAAAAGCCCCCATCGTCCACGGCATCACTTTGGCAATACCGTTTAAATTGCTGATTTCGGTACGGTGTAAATTCACATAAATTGCACCGGCACAGAAAAAGAGTGTGATTTTCATCGTTGCATGCGCGGCAATATGCATAATACCTCCCTGCATGCCCATAGGAGTTAACAGCGCAACTCCAAGTACGATATATGAAAGATGCCCAATCGTAGAATAGGCTAATCGTCTCTTCAGGTTATCCTGTGCAAAGGCTATAAGTGAAGCCAGTATGATAGTTGAACCTGCCATTACAATGAGAATGTCATTCAAACCGTAATCTCCTAATACATCCACTCCAAAAACGTATCCCATCACACGGATGACTGCAAATACACCAGATTTCACAACTGCTACAGCATGAAGAAGTGCACTAACCGGTGTGGGCGCAGCCATCGCAGCCGGCAGCCAGCTATGAATCGGCATGATACCCGCTTTTACACCCACTGCCCCCAAAAAGAGAATAAACATCACTAACATGGCAGTGTGAGGAAGTTCAATATCAGTAAAGAGTCCGCCCGGGGTAAACTCGAGTGAACCTGTGTAGTGATAGACCAGTGCAGATGCAGCTACTAGCAATAATCCGGCTGTCAGAGTAAAGGCCAGATATTTTCGGCCGGCGTTGATC
>JAGXIS010000187.1 GCA_024635465.1 Bacteroidota bacterium
AGATCGTTCAAACTCATTCGAGAAAGAAAATTGCTATACATGAAAAACTCCCGGACGAATCTATATGGATTGGAATGGCTCGGGCAAATTACAAACTGGGTGAAGATGAAATCACCGGACTTATAGCGCTCGGAAAAAAATCCAGCCGAGTCTTGTTTATGAAAGGGGATGAACTAGTATCCATATTGCCCATTATAACTGAGGGTGAGGATTCAAACAATGTCTTAAATACAGTTTTCAGTAAAATATTATTTGAATTAGATAAAGGCGATTTACCAAAAATTGACAGGTTATTGCTTGTACAGTCGTCCGACTTGAGTGAGATGGCTAAAGTCTATTTCCAAAGACAGTTTGACAATATTGAAGTCGATTATCTGATTCCTGATCCGAATGTTTTAAACTACTCAGACAAGACCTTTAAATCTCCCAAAGATCTTCAACCCTATTTGAGTGCAATTGGTGCGGCTTGGGCGGCAACCAAAACAGATCAAAAAAGTTTTTCATCATTATCACTCCTCCCCCAATATTTAATTGATAAGCAGCAACTATATAAGATTGAATGGCATGGGTTAATCTTTTTAATTCTGATAGGTCTATCACCCCTGTTTTTGAATTATCTTTATAATTTAAAATCGGAGGAGTTAAATGATCTTCAGAATGAAAAAGAGTTGAAGGAGCTTCAAATTGAAAGTTTACAACCTACGGCTGATTCTACTGAATCATTTTTAACACGTACAGAACTTCTTCAAAACGAAAGTAACAATATCCTAAACCTGGCGGAATATAGTACAGAATGGTCCGAAGTGATGAATATCGTAAACAGTGGAGTCTCTGATATTCCCGGATTGTGGATTACCTCTGTACGAAATAATGGGGAAAATTTAGCGATAACCGGTTTATCACTCTCCAGAAATAGTATTCCACAGTTGGCTCAACTGTTTACCGATGTAAATATTCTAAGTGTGGTTGAAACGGATCTTCGAGAAGAAACTGCATATAATTTTGGCATAACTGTTAATAATTTCAGACAGGATATTGATAGATATTCACCTGAAATGCCTGTACCTGTGAGAATGATTGAATCACCTGAAGAAACGTCCTTCTCAGCAGGAGATAATACGAGTTCAAACAGTGCTCCACCTACAATTGCGATACAAAACAGGTCAACCCCATCCGGTGTGAATAATGCGGATGTGACTACTTCAAGTGATGTTGAAATCATTGATGTTGATATCCCCAGTGAAAGTAATTTCAATGAAGAATCTTCAAATATTCCACAACAAAGTGAACAGCTTGTGGGCTCATATAGTGTTGTTCTACAATCTGTTAGCAGCAGTTCTATTGCTGCAGAAAGAATCTCCTATTTGGAAGAGAAGGGGTATACAACAGCACTTTGGTATTCTCAAATAACAGCTGAAGAGTCTTCATGGAGAATTTCCTTTGGTCGTTTTATCTCTGTAGATGATGCTGTTTTAGCAACTACACAGCTTCCGAATGAATTTAGAAGTGACTTGTTCATCATCAGAAACTTGTAATCAACAGAACTATGAAACAAGGATTGCGAAATACTCTTATTCTGATTTTAACACTGCTCCTGATCGTCGGAGGCGGGTGGTACTATCTTGAATATACGTTCAACAGCCAAATTGAAGTAGCTTCTAATGAATTGGAAATCGTCGAAAATGAGTTAACCGTTGTCAGAGAATTTTCAGAAATGTATGCCAATGCTCAGGCAACCTATGTAGATGCTGTTTTTGTAAGAGAAAATCATCCAAAAGAGCTCTTTCTAAATAGTAACACCAGTCAGATTTATAATTATCTGCAAGAATTAAATCGTTCAGAATCATTCACTGAACTAAATTTCAATTTTGTAGACTCACTTCAGTTTGATGATCACGGAATCATTAATATTGAATTACAAGGCGAAGGAAACTACCAAAATCTGGTTAATTTTCTCTATCGCATCGAGCATAGCAGGCCTTTTATAAAAATTAATTCCGTCGGGTTACAGGGTATTTCTGATGCTGAGCGCCTGAGTCGTGTTAATTATAGTGTTCAATTAGGTGCTTTTTATCGAAGAGGGAATTGGAGTGAATTCTCAGCACACCCGGAGACAGTCTCCTCTCCATCTGATCGAATTCATAATCCCTATTATCCACTCATTCACTCCATCCCTGCCAATGAGGATAATCTTCCGGATATAGATAACAGTCGGTTAATTGTTCTCACGGGATCATCTGCACATATTATTGATCAAAACGGTGAAATGAAACGGCTGAATGTAGGAGACAGAGTCTATCTTGGAAGATTGGCAGCTATCAATATAGAACGTGGTGAAGCTCAATTTCAGCTAAACAGAGGCGGTATTGCTGACCGTATTATTTTAACTTTAGACCAGTAAATCCCTTAATAAAACGATTATGAAAAAAAGATATCTGATCTTCCCAATTCTCCTATTTTTTGTTGCACAACCCTGCTTTTCACAGGATCGGCTACCGGCTTGGGAATACACGAATCCATCGGAACTCATTGCCATTTCTGAAGAGGTACCTTTTCAGGATGCGTTATCTATCCTTGAAGAAATATCTGTCGATGTAAGGGATAAAATTTTCATCAATCAGACCACCTATAATGGACCTATTGGTATCAATATTCCACAGATGCACTGGATGGATGCTCTGAATTATATTACCGCTCACAATAATCTCTATTTCACAGAGTATGATCGATATATAGAAATCCTTGACTCACCTACAACCACGGGTGCTCTATCAACTACCGGTGATGCAGATACTGCAGAGATCCTTGAGAGAATTAATTTTCAAACCCGGGAAATTGAAATATCGGCCACATTTTTCCAGGGTAGCAGACAATTAATCCGGGAATTGGGTATTGATTGGACTAGTCTCTATAATGACAAAGTACGTATATCAAGTGCAGGAGCATCCTACGTGAGTCAGGAGTTTTTTGCAGCCGAAGTTAATTTTCTAGACATATTAAATTCCGGTTGGGATATCAATGCTCTCTTTAATGCATTTGAAACGACTGATAATGGTGAAATTATTGCCTCACCTACAATTAAGGTAGTCGATGGCGAGGAAGGATTTATACAGGTAGGACAGGATTTCTCAATCAAACAAAGAGATTTTGCAGGAAATGTAACGGATCAGTTTTTTGAAACTGGAACAATACTTAGGGTAACTCCGCAGGTATTGGTTCATGAGGGGAACCCTTACATTTATATGACAGTAGCTGCTGAACGAAGTACGGCACAGCCCGATCCGGTCAGTACGATTATAAATAAAACAGAGGCTAATTCTGAAATTTTACTTCTGAGTGGTGAAAGTACCGTAATCGCCGGCCTATATGAAACAGACGTCCAAAAAACCCGAAGAGGGATACCTATTTTAAAAGATCTTCCCGGATGGTTTTTGGGTCTGCGATATCTCTTTGGATATGAGTCCACAAGCTCGAGTGTACAAGAGTTAGTCATACTGATTAAGGCGACACTTGTGCCCACGTTAGAAGAGAGATTAGCGGCACCTATGATCACTAACCAAGAGCTCTTGCAAGAGAGGCGAACTCAATTTGAAGAAGAACTCAATGATAATTAGTGATTAACATTGTGCGTTGAACTCATTTATCAAATTGGGTTTTAGTGACTGTATTTCAGTATCTGATCAATTCGCCAGTGTCTATTGATTAATAGAACTTTGTAGTGACCATCTGACTCGATTTGCAGTCCGATGCTTCAACGTTATCCTTAAGGGTTACCAATGGGTAAGGAGGATGTGATCTCAATAACCGTTGTGACGTCTTGCTATCCGAAGCTTGAGCAAATTATGGTAAAAGTATAACAGAAGTCTTAACTCACGTCTAACTGTGCGAAGCTTTAGGGTAGGTCTGTGGCACTAAATGGTGAGGATATCTTTGGAAGGGTAATTAATAAAAAAAGAGAGATGTATTAGCTCTCTATCTCTAATACATCTCTCTTTTTCACTTCAATATATATTCGTGGCAACTGTGTTACTACAACTGTAAGGATGCTGCTACCACATTTCTAAGATAGATCTGTCTTTCTGAGAATGATTTTGCAGTCTGAACTTCACCGTTAAAATTCACATGAGCCATCGGATTACTTTCAGCTGTTAATTTTACATTAATAAAACGAATTTGATTTAAAGGAACTCCGGTCGGTTCACCAACAAATTCTAACGAAGAAAGATAGGTTGGATGTTCGATAACAATCTCATTTAAAGTAATCTGGTTCACTTTTCTGATAACCAAATGATTACCATCTCTTTCCATCGTCACTCTGACACCATCAATCGTATCATATACAATTGAATTTGAAGTCAGTGTCACAATATTATTGGCAGATTTCATCTCTTCCTGAATAATGGTTGAAGCCAACTCTGAGAAAGTCTGCATCTCATTGCTCAGACGGTTATCCACTTGTGATTCCATCATAAATCCATTTAATCTGAAAATCATTATAATCAAAAGCCCTACAATGATTGGTGGTATAAGTCTATCTAATAAGATTCCTGCCATGTTTACCCGTTTCCTTGTTACTTACTGCAATTCGACAACTGCCGTTCTATACTCTGTTTTCAAAGCCAAATCTTCACTTCTATACACTCTGATTGTGGCTGTTTTTCCAAACTGTTCGTGGATTAACTCTTTTTCAGCTGAGAGATCAACCGTTACATAAAAAAGTTCATTTATTTGAGATCGAATCTCCAGGCGACTCAACGAGTCATTTAAATTATCCAGCCCTCCAAATGCGGCGTCCAGACTGTCATAATTAAATGCATATGACTGTATCTCTTCGGCTATGGTCCAACCTATACTCATCGCGCTCGATGTTGTCTGATCATCAACCCTATGGACGATTGACTGAACATACAGTGAACGCACGTTCATCGCGATAATCCCGAAGATGATCAAAGCGCCGATAGTTAGTACGGTTTGTCCGGTTGCCATTTAGTTTTCCCTAATTTCTTTATTTAATATAAACATTAAAATTTCTTAATAAAACTAATTAAAAAAATTTATTTTATTAAAATATTCTAAAGGTAAAAATGGATAAAATAGTGGTTTAAATCTATTCAAGAGCTGTTTTCAGTCCCTTGGTTACACTTATTAACTAATGGTATACTAATATGATGACTGAAAATCATATTTGTTACTTAAAACTATAAGAAATTTTTAATATTAATTAAAAATGCTCTATCAAGTGACTATCGAAAACTCCACATTTATTTGAAATCAAAAAATGTGACACTTTTATTCATTTGACCTTACGAAAAGAGAGAATGATTGGATGGGATTTAATAGAAAAATTATAATTCTGAATATTTGTAGTTACGAACTAATTCCAAAAGAGGAGCGAATAAACTGGACCATCACCCACCGTTAAATCAGGCAAGTCTTCATCAGATACTTCATTAAACTGAACGCGTGAAGTACCCGATGCAATAAATGTGGAGCTTATAATGGAACCATAGATTATGCTTGACCCAGACATAGATACATGAGCATTGGGTGCGTAAATCACTCTTGAGTTCGCTGAAGCAGCACCACTAATGGTAATATTATTTCCACCATATATGAGTGACCCTTTTAAAGAGTTCGAGCCCGATATGTTCACGTCCGCTGACTCTACAAAAATTCCACCGTTGTACTCTGTTGATCCGGCAAAGTTCAAATTTGTTGTCCCGCCATAGTTGATAAAAAAATCGTTTACATCTCCGCTATTATTGATCGTACTGCTTCCAGACATTATGAAATTATCTTCAATGATAATGGTTAGCGATCCTGATCCGGTTACATGAACATGACCTTGAATAATATTGAAATCTCCAACGTGAAGCGTATTCTTACCATCCACTTCAATCGTTAAATGTGTGTCGCTTGTCACATTTACCTCGGGTATGAAATATCCATTATACTCATTCAATTCTAGAGTCCTGGGAGTAGAACCACTCACATAAACAGAAGCCCCATATGTATCTTTAGGGGGATATTCGGGAAATAGTGGCATGGGGTAGTTTAATTCCTCGCCCATCACTTCTACACCCAAACCGACATTTCCAGAATGATTAAGTTCATCCACAACAAGATCCGGATTTCCTCCCGGTCCGATATAGAGGGTGCTGTCTATCTTTGTCGACCACTCTAATACAACCGCATCCATTTCTGTGCTATTTGTTGAGGCATGACCTTGTATGGCTGCACTTCCTTGAAGTTCTATAGAACCCTCTGAATGAACTGCAGATGTAAATTGCGGATTCCATGGAGGTATTACTTCCAGTAATCCGGCACTAGTCATAGAGGTTTTCCCTTCAAAATCACCGGTTATTGAAACTATCA
>JAGXIS010000188.1 GCA_024635465.1 Bacteroidota bacterium
ATAGTGGTATCCATCACTTCAGCTACTGCACTTGCTGCAATGCCCATTAGAATCCCAATGACCAATGCAATACCGAGTATCAGTACCGGATTTGGAGACGCAGCATTCTCGGGAATATTTGCAGGATCAAGAACGATAAATTGATCTACAGCACGCTGGCCAAGATCACGGGTCATTTTTGCCTGCTCAAGTTTTACTCTCATTTCATTGAGTAAACCCTCGTATATACTAAAGTCTGATTGTTGTGAACTAACTCTCTGTGAAGTCACAAAATATTGCTGCATATCACCGATAAGACCCTGTTTTTGTTGGGCCAGATCGCTTCTTTGAGAGTTTAATCGCTGTAAATTTGATTCAAAAGTAGAGGGAATACGATTAGCAACACCCCTTATCTGTTCTGATAAAGCCCGAAGTCTTGGGTAACTTTCTGTGTATTGTTGCTGAAGAGTATCATATTCATTTAGCAACTGCGACAATTCTTCTCCGGATTGAATTTCTGAAATCGGAAGTTTATAAAGATGCATAATCGCATCTGTTTGATTTGTTTCGTTTTGATATGCAGTGATAATTGCCCGATTATCTTCCTCCCTCAATATTTGCCATTCAATGGCATCCAATTGTGAATTGATACCCTGTAATCTCTCTTGTAGGTTTTCGGCACTGCTGGGCAAGTCTCTCATGCGTTGTGATGTGATTGTTACCGATTGATCTCTTTGACTGCTAACAATTCCTTCCAGTTCTTGTAATTTATCGGTGAAGAATGCAACAGTCTCTTCATGCCTTCGAGTTGCCATTCTAACTTTTGAATTAATAAAGTAGTTGGTAAGCAATTCCGCACCATCACGAGCTACAACCGGATCTGTATTGAAAAAACTGATTTCAAATGAATCGGATGCTCTGGATATGGTTTCAATATTATTTTGAGTTTCCTCAATTAATTGTTGCTTATCAGCCTCTGTCCGGATATTGCTTCCCAGTTGAAGGCTGTCAATTAATACCTCCATAGCGGATCTGCTAAAGATGATTTCATTTAACGACTCCAGCTTGTCTTCTGATGCAATATTTACAGCTATTTCATAAAGAACCAGTGGATTCAGGGTTTCATCTTGCTCCACCAAAATGGTGGTGGAAGATTTATAAGTCGGCTCAATAAAATAGAGAGCCGTGATTGCAGCTAGTATAAAAAGGATAGGTGTTACTGTAAGTAATACCCATCTACGTTTTACTGCTGATTTAATATCCTGTGCAACTTCTTTTATTTCGTACATGGAATTGATGGTTATATAATAGTCTTAAGTTGAAGACGATGATCGTCAGTCAAGTGTTTGCAATTGTTATGCCAAAGTGAACCGGATCGGCTTGATGCTGAATAAAGACCGCTTTATTTAGCTTTAGAGAGGGTTTTTGGAGAAATTTAATTTTATCACACCGATTGACCTAGCCGGCTTATTCCAAATCCGATTCGTATTTACTCATCCCGCAAAGATATTGTGTGCAATTAATTCACTTCTCTTGATCCATTATATACGTATCGTAGCAATTCTAACCCGTGATAATATCTATATGTATAATATTATCAATGTTTTAATAGCATATAAAAAACGAGTATAAATAGTTTGGCACTGTTGTTGTTTATAAAAGGGAAACAGCATCACACCACCAATTTTACATTGTATTGAATATCATGAGAAATATAATTCGTTTCCATTTTCCCACACTACTACTAATCTGCCTTCTGGCAAGTACACAGGCATGTACATCAACCCGAATGGCCAGTGTTGACAGGAATCAACAAGTTCAGGAACTCGCTGACCCAGAAGAAATGCTTTCTGAATCAACCTATAAAATACGCCCAGGCGATGAGATTGAAATTCTGGTCTGGGAGCAACCCAGTTTTAACACACTAACAACCGTATCCCGGATGGGAACGATAGCCATTCCACTGGTAGGTGAAATTTCAGTTACCGGTTTTACCCAGGATGAGCTTAAGCGTTCACTGGAGCCTAAATTAAGGGAGTATATAAAAGGAGATATCAATCTGACGGTTTTAATTCGAAACACGGATACAATGATAGTCTCGATTATCGGAATGGTTACCGAACCTGATAACTATTCGGTTGCAGATCAAACATCCATTTTCAGATTACTTGCCACAGCGGGAGGACATACAGAGCATGCAGATTTGACAAACGTTAGACTTTACAGACAAGCCACTCCCGAAAATTATGTGGAGTTGAATTTAATAGAGTACCTGGAGAGCGGACAGATGAATTCAGCTCCCCTTATTGTTCGGCCGGGTGATATCGTATTCGTCCCGGAAAAAGAGAATGTGGTCAGAGAAATGTCAGAATTTTTGAGAGATGTCGTGGTCCTATTCGGAATTTTTAGAGTCTTCAATTGATATGAAAAACAGACTAAAAAATACAAATCAAGCAGCTGCCATCCTTTTAATAATCATCAGTTTTGGTTTACAAACGGTTGCGCAGGCACAATTATCAACACCGGAAGAGAATAGAGGAGTACTGAATATCCAACAGTATGACACCAGATCTTTATCCCTGGGTAGCGCCACGGTTTCAGATCTATATGGACGGGCATCTATAGGGATAAACCCGGCACTTTCTGGATTATATTCGAATGATATCCTATTCCAGGCCCATTCAAATCATAACTGGAATACAAATCTGATGCAATACTCCCTCATATTACCAACAATACCGATTGAGAACCATCATTTCACAGTTCGGATTGGACTTTTAAATCAAGGGTATGATCAGCTTGATTTTATTGACAATACACAACTACCGGAGCCTGATGTTAAACTTTATCACACTGAGGTAGCCTATGCATATGCTTTTAGTGATGTGTTTAGCATGGGTGTACAACAAAGTCTAACGTACACTTTTAATGATGATGCCCAGTATTGGACTTACTTTGCAGATTTTGGCCTCATCTATTCACCCGCTGAAAATATCTCCTATGGATTGGTATTCCGCGGATTGGGACATGAATCTAACTATGAAATTATAGAAACCGGTGTTACAACACTGGGCAGTCAATTAATGGAGCAGGCGCTTGAACTGGGAGCAACCTTTCGATTCCCCATTGAGGAGAGAACATTTATGTCTCTGTCTTTTGCCAATGAAAAACGCTTTGGTGAAAATGGAGTTTGGTATAAGGGCGGACTTGAACTGCTTCCAACCTCATTTTTAGCAATCAGAGGCGGCATTTTACTGAATTTTCGACAAGACCGATTTATTCCCAGAACAGGCATTGGATTAAACTTTAAACATGGCAGCCTCAACTATATGATTGCACCACACAATATGGATGATGAATATTTCCATCAACTAGGATTAACCTTTCAGTTTTAAATAATGATAGCTACAGCAGCACACTACAAACCCCGTTTAACAGAGTATATCTCCGATGACTATGGCTTAAATACCAAAAGTTTATTGATGAAGGATATTTTCACAAAAGTGAAAAGTATTGCCCTCCTCGAGAATCATATTGCCTTGATCGGAGAGATTGGAGTTGGTAAAAAAAGACTTGCCCAAATTATCCATAAATACAGCTTTCTCGAAGAGGGTCCTTTCCATCTGTTTTACTGTATTGATATCACTGAAGCCAAATTTAAAGAAGCGTTTTGGGAACATATCCATTTTGAAAATGAGCATCTGCAGATAAAATATGAAGCGTTGGAAAAAGCCGGTGGCGGCATTCTCTACCTGGATCAATTTTCAGAGCTGTCCGGAGAGTATATGCTGAATATTGTGAATTCATACATCCGCGGATGTAACCAATTGTATAAATACAATACATCTTTGTCACCCCGGCTAATATTATCAATCAGCCAGGACGCATTTCAAGATTTAGCAAAAACAGATGTGTGGGATAAACTGCTGAAATTACTTAATCCAATCACCATTATGCTTCCTCCTCTACGTGAAAGAAAGGAGGATATACCGGCATTAATCAAAAGCTTTGTAACTGAGGCAAAATCCTCTGAAGATACATGGCAAAATCTAAGTATCACCTCTGAAGCTGTAAATGAATGTAAGACCTATTCATGGCCCGGTAATGTGAGACAGCTTAAAAATGCTATTCATCAGGGGGCTGTTCTCTCTCATGGAAAAACGATTGAAAGCCACCATCTGCCATTTTCAATGAATTGGAAATTACCATACAAATAATGAATCCCTCAAGAATAACATAATAGATCCGAGCCATTAGGCCTGAAACAAATGACAATCCCATTTATATATTCCATATTACTGCCGCTTTTGCTATCTCTGGTGATGACACCCTGGGTTATCCGTTTTGCAAAAAAAATCGGCGCCACAGATGCCCCCGGTGAGCGAAAAGTGCACACTACGGTAATGCCGAGAATTGGCGGACTGGTCATATTTCTCAGTGCCGGCATCTCTATGATTGCCATATTCTACTTGTTTCCAAGCGTGTTTTCCATTGTAGCTGAAAACAATACCACCGCTTCAATACTTGCGTTCTGCTTTGTCTCCCTGTTTCTATTGGGTTTTTGGGACGATTTGAAACCACTCTCGCCGGAAGTGAAATTTGGAGTGCAGCTTCTGCTTGCCACCCTTATCTATTTTGCCGGTTTCAAAATATCAAATATCACCAATCCGCTGGGCGCCGGTATTCTGGATGTTGGTATTATTGACTATCCACTGACCATTATCTGGATTGTAGGCATCACAAATGCGTTTAATCTGATCGACGGACTGGACGGCCTTGCATCCGGCGTTGCCGTGATAGCATCCCTTTCCATTTTTATGGTTTCAGTAATGGCTGATCAACTTTTAACGGCTGTTATTGCGCTTATTCTTGCCGGGACTCTCATTGGTTTTTTACGATACAACTTCAATCCCGCTAAAATTTTTCTGGGAGATTCCGGTAGCTTGTTGTTAGGATTTTCACTTGCATTATTGTCCATACACAGTACAGCGAAGTTAACAACCGGTTTTGCCCTTATTTTCCCCATACTGGTGCTCGTTCTTCCTATTACAGATACACTTGTTTCCATGGCACGACGGCTTTTGGGAAGCTATTTGGAACGAAATCCTGATGGCAATGAACGGTCAATACTTCGCCGACTCTACGGTATGTTTACCCCCGATAAATCCCATATCCATCACAGGCTTCTTTCATTCGGATTGAGTCATCGAAATACAGTTCTGGTTTTATACTTCGTTTCAATCTTTTTTGCATTCAGTGCATTTCTATTCATTCAAATTAATACAACGGCCAGGGCGGTTACCATAGCCATTATGATTGGAATCCTGCTGTTTCTTTGCATTAAAAAATTAAAGTATTATGAGATTGCCATCTTCAATAACGGTTTGATGATGCCTTTCTACGAGAAATGGATCTTAAACCGCCAATCATATGTAAAGCTGGCTGATGTTGGTTTTATCACAGCTTCATTCTTTCTCAGCTACATATTGCTGAATAGTTTAGACCTTGTATCGTTAGATCTGCTGAATTTTGAAAGCACGATACTTTGGATCCTTCCATTGCAGCTATTGGTATTGTGGATCACCGGACTTTATCAGGAAAAAATGAATCCCATTGGAATCGGAAATTTCTTGAATATTTCAGCTTCTGTAGCCTATGCGGTTGGTTTCACAGCCGTCGTCTTCGCGATTCTGGAAGTATTACCGCTGGTACCGGCCATTCAGTTCCTCATTGTAGATTTCTACTTCCTCTTGACGTTTATTCTTGGATTTAGAATGACATACCAGGTTCTTCGTTTTTGGTACAACCGCGATAAACCATCCGGAAAAAATGTACTCATTTACGGGGCCGGTCAAGATGGAATAACGTTACTCCATTCAATCATTAACTCGGCCAATAACAATCTTAAAGTCATAGGATTCTTAGATGATAATCCTGCACTTGAAGGCAAACTGATCAATGGGTTCCCCATATTTGGCGGGCATTGGGAGCTGGCTAAAAACCATCTGGCCAATAAAGTAGATTCCATATTTCTCTGTGATGATAACATTAAAAGTGAAAATCTCAAACGGTTGAAAACACTAGCCAGACAGAAAGGAATAACGGTAAAAAAACTACACCTGGACTTTCAGGAAATTGAAGTAAAAACTTACAAAAAATCAAGAAGAAGGAAGCCCAAAGAATCAGTCGCTTCATATCATAACTCAAACATTGTATACCCGGACTAATATCATGAAAACAACAATCACAGGCATCATCGCAACTCTAATTCTTTTCGTTATAATTTCCTCCTGTAATCTAATCGAAAACGATTCAGGAATCCCATCAAATGATGATATTTGGGTAAATGCATACCTGGTTTCATGGGAACATAATCCGGAAACCACACAGATTAACACCGGGATCATAAAAACAGATGATATCGATTGGGATGCCATTACTCATCTTACCTACTTCTCACTACCTATATCAGTAAATGGAGTTCCCGAAGTAAGTCTGGATCCTGCAGTACGAAATAATATAAACACCGATCGAATCCGGTCCATTGTAAACGCTGCACATTCAAATGATACTAAAATACTCTTAAGTGTAGGGGGGGGGACCAACTATGAAGGATTTAGCGGAGCCATAGATTCCAGCCGTACACAATTTGTCCAAACCCTGAGAAATATGGTTACCGAATTTGGATTTGATGGCATAAGCTTGAACATGAGCCCCATTGAACCCGTTGATTTTATAAACTATAAAATTTTTGTTCGTCAGCTTAGTGCAGCATTCGACAATGTAAAAACTATCCAAGATGAGAGGCCACTGTTAACTGCCGGTGCTACAAAATCTGCGGGCATCAGTTCCTTATTTGAAGACTTACAGCAGCACTTCGATCAAATAAATATATTAACCTTCGAGATGGCTCAGCCATGGCGGGGATGGGTGGCATGGCATAATTCTGCACTTTATAATAAAGAGGTCGTATTTGAAGAAGAACCTACTCAGCTCCTTCCCTCTATAGACCAAAAGGTAAATGAGTGGGTGGCAGCCGGCGTTGAAAGGAAAAAGATCGGGATTGCAATAAATTTTTACGGTTCGGTCTGGAAAGAACAGAATTTTCTTGGTAAATGGCCAACCTGGCCCACTGAAGACACCTCATTCTTCAGTATAGAACCCTATTCAGTATTAAGCAGTAGATATAATCTGGATAATTACGAATGGGATGATAAAGCAAGTGTTCCCTATTTAAATTTATCACAACCGAACATATTTGTCAGTTTTGACAATGAGAGGTCAATTTCAGAAAAGATGGACTATGCCAAAACAAACCGGCTCGGTGGAGTGACGATTTGGGATCTTAGTGGTGATTTTTCACAAAATGCCGCACCTAAAAACCCTCTTCTGAACGCTGTTAAATCTCATCTTTACAACTAAATATTATGTTTAAAAAAGACTCGCAAAACCATTTACTAGCCAGTTTAAAGAATGCATATAACTTACTAAAGGAAGGATACTATTCAGTTCTTTATAATGAAATTCGGAATCGACTCTATTCAGAATCACTATCGTTTGGTCTTCAAAGAGATCTTCAAGAGCCGTTTGAGAAACCGGATGCAAAAATAAAAATTAATGTTCGTCCGCTGCAAGAAGAAGATGTAGAAACCCTAATGGGTAAGGATGTATCAGATAATATCAATCCAAGAATTATTGCCAGTCAGCAGGCAATGTTAGATGCAAAAATTCCCACATGTTATGTAGCCGTGACAACCACTGATAAACCTTGTTATATGCAGTGGTTGATTGGATCTGAGGATAATGACAAAATTCAATCTCATTTTAAGGGAGTTTTCCCACCATTAAAACCAAATGAAGCTCTGCTTGAAGCGGCCTTTGGCAATCCCAAATTCAGGGGGTTGAGAATCATGCCTGCAGCTATGGCACAAATTGCTGAAAAAGCATCTCTGATTAACGCACGTTGGGTGAATACCTATGTAGATGTTACCAATATTGCATCATTAAAAGGCTGCAGACGTTCCGGGTTTGAACCTTTTGTTTTACGAAAAGAGAGATGGTTTCTATTTCGACTAACCATTTCATTTCATCCATTATCTGAGATTTTGCTTGAATCGTACGAGATGAATACAGCAGATCGAAAAAATAAATCACTGAATGAAAGCATGATTCAACCAAAATTACAACCTGAAGTCCAAGGAGCAGAGTGAAACAGAAAACATATTTTATGATGGTAATCTTCGCATTATCATTTTGTTTTAATTGTGTAGAAGACTCATACGAGTTGACATCAACATCTTTATCAAAAAGTACCGAAGAAACAACTATTGACGATTCACCCTTTGTTCAGGTAATGAATGGGAATTTTATGTTGAATGGTGAAGTATTCCGGTTTGTGGGGACAAACGCCTACTACCTTCCCAATTATGAAAAAATTGACCCGGACGTCGTTGAAAATACACTCAATGCATTTAAAGCAGCCGATATTTCCGTTGTACGAATGTGGGCTTTTTATGACGGTTACGATTGTGGATACAGTTCCATAGATCCGGAAGAAAATGTTATCCAAACCCAGCCGGGTGTATATAATGAAGAAGCACTGCAAGATCTGGATCTGGTTATTGCGAAAGGCAAAAAGATGGGCCTTCGGTTTGTACTTCCATTTATTAATTATTGGGACGAATTAGGCGGGATTTGCCAGTATAATACCTGGGCGGGTGCAGAGAACCCATCTGTGAATATGGACTTTTTCCTGAATAACGAACAAACTCAGAAATGGTATCGGGATTATATTTCCATGTTACTCAATCGGGTAAACACATTTACCGGTGTTGCATATAAAGATGAACCGGCTATCATGTCGTGGCAAATTATGAATGAGGGTCGAAACAAAGGTGAGGACCCTGAAATCCTTCGGGATTGGTATCGTGAAATTGCCCGGTATATCAAAAACATTGCTCCGGATCAGTTGGTGGGAACCGGGGAAGAGGGGTTTGATGATGGAACTCCATCCTTATATTCCATAAATGATTACAGCAACACCTATGTACTCAGAGCTGATGAAGGCACAAGTTATCTCCTTAATACATCCATTCCTGAGATCGATTATGGTAATGCACATTGGTATCCTACCGAATTTGGGTTCGGTTATGAAATCAACGATGATCTTTTAGTAGCACAAGACGCCTGGATATCCGATCATAAACGAATAGCCAATTTGGAAGATAAACCATTTATGCTTGGAGAATATGGGTATCCCGGTTGGGGTGATGAACGAGTAAACACAATTTACTCCAGATTATGGGATAAAGCAGAAGATATTGAATTAGATGGCAGCTTATTATGGCAGCTCACATCAGACTATACAAAATGTTCGGAATATGGGGGTAATATTTGCTGGCCGGGAGGTCGGGAAGATACCGAACTCTTCAAACTATTTATTAAGCACGCAACGACTGTTCAAGAACGCTCATTGAATACAAAATTTGTGCCTCCAAATAGATAAAAATCTACCCAAATGGGTATATTTTTGCTCCTATTTGTTATAGAAAACTGAAAGTTAGTTACATCTATTACGGTTTTCTGTTACACAATTTCAGGAGCAGGTTACATCCATTACAGATATCTCTTAGTTATTGATTTTTTTGAAAATTTTTTTCATCTCATTAATCATATAGCCAACAACGAGTTCGACCTGTTTTGGCTTTTTTTTTGGATTTTTATGATAAAAATGATGAAACTTTTTTCTCTCACACCTCTATGA
>JAGXIS010000021.1 GCA_024635465.1 Bacteroidota bacterium
ATTTTAGCCTATTCCTGTAATATTGGAGGTATCGCCACTTTAATCGGCACACCTCCTAATGCATTAATGGCCGGCTATATGCTTGAAACCTATGGTGTAGAGATAGGTTTTGGTCAGTGGATGATGGTCGGACTCCCACTGGTAATTATATCACTTCCATTGGTCTATTTAAGTCTTACAAAATTAGTATATCCCATAAAATTAAAGATTATTCCCGGAGGATATGGAATCATTAAGGCACAATTAGACAAAGCCGGTAAGATGTCAAGCCCTGAAAAAATGGTTGCCATTGTATTTTTCACAGTTGCCCTTTTATGGATCACCAGACCCTTACTTGAATCTACAATACCAAATATATCGGATACCGGGATTGCCATATTTGGTGCGGTTTTGATGTTTCTATTACCGGTGAATTTTAAAAAATTGGAATTCGTACTAACATGGGATGATGCAAAAAGACTTCCGTGGGAGGTACTTATACTTTTCGGTGGCGGACTTAGTCTGGCAGCAGCAATTACTACAACGGGATTGGCAGACTGGATTGGTCAGTCACTGCAAGTTTTAGACTTTTTGCCACTGTTGATGCTTATCATTTTATCCCTCTTTGTGATCATTTTTCTGACTGAAGTGACCAGCAACACGGCGACAGCTGCCGCATTTTTACCAATATTAGCCTCCGTAGCTATTGCAATGGGCTTTGATCCATTATTACTGGTGATACCGGCCACGATTGGGGCAAGTTGTGCATTCATGTTACCTGTTGCTACACCTCCAAATGCCATCGTCTATGGAAGTGGTTACGTTAGTATTCCACAAATGGCAAAGGCAGGTTTCTACTTAAATATTTTAATGATATTCGTAACCACTGCTATTGTCTATCTTATGGCCGGATATGTATTTGGGATTGATTTATGAGATTAATCCTCAAACCCTTTTTTATGATAAGCTGACTTCAAATCTTCAATCGTGAAATCCAGCTGATCCATATCTTTGAAAAGATGAGGTAGTTTATTGTTAACAAACTCTCTTCGTTTTTTTTCTTTAACAATTTCAAATGCTTTCTTATCTACGAAATAACCAACGCCTCGTTGATTGTAAAGGACACCTTCTTCCTGCAGTTCGTGAAACGCACGTATCGCCGTGTTTGGGTTAACCTCCATCTGAATGGCAATTTCTCTGACAGATGGAATTCTATCACTGGTTTGCCACTCTTTCGTCATGATCTGATCACAGAAAAAATCAATTATTTGTAAATAGATGGGTCTGTTTTCATTAAAGTTCATTACACCACCTGTTGTTTTTTTAAGGATACATAGGTAAGCAACAAGGCAGTCGTGGGTATGACCCATCTAAATATGGAATCAATCATTTCATTACCAGGTTCAATTGTGCTAAACTGGAATGAAAACTGTTCAAGTTCAAATAAAAAGAGATAGACCCAACCAAAAATGGTCCAAATAAAGATAAGTGAGATCATTAGTGCGATAAAGGCAGCTATCGTTTTTAGGAAGTTATTTTTTCTGAAATAGATGGCACCTAATAGAAAAAGGCTATTTAGAAAAAGATAATTCAATGCAAATTCCCAAGTTGTTGCATCGAACGGGTTATATAGATTAAACCCGGAGAAACTACCTTCAAATATTAGTAAGATTAATGAGGATAGAAGTGATATTAAAAAAATAGATGCTATAGTAACCAATAAGAAAATAGGCATTGTTAAAAACCAAGCTGATATAAATTTTTCAGTCGAGGTAGCAGGCAACGTCAGTGATTGAAATGCAGTTGAGGGTGTATTTAAATCCTGGAATATGTCACTGGTTAACAATAATCCCCATAGAGTAAAAATTATGAGTGCCGTCGGAAGCAAAGACTCAAATCGGCTGACACCGGACTCGTTTAATATATATAGTGCTGGGACCATCCAAATCACCAAAATAATTCCGATAGATGCTAAGAGTCCAATGATCCATTGGTGTTGATTTAACACGAAAGTTCTTTTACAAAGATGATTAAATCGCGCTATTGAGAATGTATTTGTAGGATTAAGTCGGTTCATGATATTCCTCCATTTTGAAATACTCGGCTGAAAGACTCCGGTTGTTGAATGATACCGTTAAACAAAAGTTCAAGGTCAACGTGTGTATCATCATCACTCGATTCTTTCAGACAGATTGCAAATTGCCCCCCCAGCACATCTTCGCTGTATAAAGTTGAGCGTGTATCATCCGGTTTTAGTTTTATAAAATTGAGCTTATCACTGATGGAATTCAAGGTTTGATCAAAAATGATAGATCCGGCATGTAATAGAGTGATTCGATCGATGAGTGTATTCAAGTCTCTTACCTGATGTGTTGAAATCACAACGCATCGGTTTTCCAAATTGGCTGCGGCTATTATTTTCCGAAATTGACTTTTTGACGGTATATCAAGTCCATTGGTAGGTTCATCCATCAATAACAGAGATACATTACTTGCCAAAGCAAAGGCAATCATAAATTTCTTACGTTGTCCATACGACAACTCAGTCAAATTTTTCCCCGTATCGATTTGAAACTCTTTCATAATTTGAGAAATTTTTTCAAAATCAAAGTCCGGGTAGAAAGGAGCCTGGATATCAATGTATCTCAGAGCATTCATTTTTGGCAGTTCGAATTGCTCGGGCAGAATAAAAAGATCGCTTAAAACTTTGGGAAGCCTCTCTCTGGCCGGTGCCTCATGAATCAAACAGTCCCCGGAATCAGGAAATAACATACCTGAAATGAGACTCAATAAAGTAGTTTTCCCGGCACCGTTCAGACCAAATAATCCATATGTATTCCCTTTTTCAAGTTTTAAATTCAACTGATTGAAAAGAGGCCGATTCTTTTTAAATGCAAACGTTAAATTTTCTATTGTGACCATGTGAGATTGGTTTTGTTCAGTTATACTGTGTCAGTATACTAATACAGTAGAATAATAGCAAGCTCTTTGAATTGTGGGCAATAATTTTTTTTTAAAAAAGGATCTCAAAGAATAAAAAGAGTGGGGATCTTAATGAAATGTAGGGGCTACAAGGTCATATTTACATTCAATGTATAGTACATGGAATCAAACTTGATAGTGGTTAAATAGCTTATCAGAGCGGGAGTAATATGATATCTTCGAAGTCAAGTTCTGCTTCTTCAAGTATGGGTTCAGCAATCTCTACGATCTCCTCTTCAGAATAATCATTGAGTCCTTCAAGCTCTACATAAAGAATATCATTTAATTCATCCACACTATAGCGTGCATCCGACGACTCAAAACTCTCTTTCAAAACCCCAACCAAATATTCAACCTCTTCTTGCCACTCGTTTATTTGGGACTCATTTGCATCGTTCATATTTGGAAATCATTCATTAGATTCTAGTAAATTAAATAACCGGTCATCAACGGATAGACTAAAAACAATGTAAGGAAAAGTGTTGATATCCAATACAGTATTAAAATTTTCAAAATCAAATCCAGCCCAGTATTAATTAAAAAATCAAAGCTTTAACAGATAAGATGATGAACCCATCAATCCGAAAAATTGTCAACATTGCTGAAAAAAAGGAGCGTCTTATTATTGGGCTCATGTCTGGAACTTCGTTAGATGGATTGGATATTGCGCTTTGCAGATTAAAAGGGTCCGGATTAAATATCTCTGTTTTTTTGGAGAAATTTATCACAAAACCTTACAGCACCGAATATGCTCGGGAATTGAAAAAGATTTCATCCGTGGAGAATGTCTCTCTATCCGACATCTGTTATCAACATACAAGATTGGCACACCTGCATGCAAACTGGATACTGGAGGCTCTAAAAGAGTGGGGAGTTTCAGCTTCTGATGTGGATTGTATAGCGAGTCATGGGCAAACCATTTACCACTACCCGGCGAGAGATCAGAAAAATAGTACATCTCCTATCAATAGCACACTTCAGATCGGTGATGGTGACCAACTTGCAGTGAAAACAGGTATTCTTACCATCAGTGATTTTCGCCAAAAACATACTGCCGTGGGTGGAGAAGGCGCCCCAATGGCAGGCTTGGTGGATCAAATTTTATTTCGTCATGAAACAGAATCGAGAGTTCTGCTAAATATCGGTGGCATTGGGAATTTTACCTATTTGCCACATAGAGGGGAGACTCAGTTTAAATCGTTCACAACAGATACCGGTCCGGGAAACACTTTAATTGATAAACTTACACAACACTTTTTTGACAAGCCTTTTGATAAAGATGCAAAAATGGCTAAATCCGGCTCTGTTGAAAACAAGCTCTTAAAAAATCTTCTTTCTGATCCTTGGTTTGATCAAAACGAGACCAAAACTACCGGACCTGAATATTTTAGCCTCGAATGGGTGAAAAAATCTGCCCAAAAGATCGGAATCGATACGGATGCTATACCTCCGGAAAACTTAATTCGAACCGTTACTGAACTATCCGCAATTACAATTGCAGAGAGTATCAACCTACATCTTGCTGATGGAGAAAAAGTAGAAATATATGTGAGTGGAGGAGGGGCACATAATCCATTGCTTATGAGCAGGATAAAAGAGCTCCTGCCGGCCCATCAGATTCATAATTTTAATCAATTGGGAGTTGATCCTGACGCAAAAGAAGCACTCCTGTTTGCTGTGCTGGCCAATGAAATGCTCGCAGGAGAGGGGTTTTTGATGCCGGGCCTTAAAGATGGGAATGAGTCAGGGAGAGTAAATTTTGGGAAAATTTCATTTCCTGAATGAAATGAGTCAGGGAGAGTGAATCTTGGTAAATTTCATTTTCAAAATATTAAAAATCAAGGAGCATGAACTTTGGATTGATTTCATTTCAAATATGATATCTAACAGAGAGAAGAAATCTTGGGGAAATATCATTTCAAGGTTGAGATATATCAGGGCGGATAAACTTCCGGAATCAGGGCGAATAAATTTCAGGAATATGTCATTTCCTAAAAGTCAGAGCTGCAATCATGAACGACTGACCCACTCAATCACCCGTTCCAACTCTGAAATTAATCGTTTCCGGATAGGTACCGATAACTCATAAATTTCCATCTGCTTTTTCACATACTCTAAACGCCCTTCCTCTGTCTCGATTCGAATAGGTTCCAAACCATAGGACCGTACATCATAGGGGCTTGCCTGCATATCTATTTTCCTGGCTTCTACAGCGTTTAAAAATGCTTCTTTAAGTAATTCACCCGATATCCAGGGATATAGCTTAAATGACCATTTATAGAGATCCATATTTGTATGAATGCATCCCGGCTGCTCCATCTCCTCAAAATTGTCTCTATCCAGAGGATTTTTATTCATGGGTTTCGCTTTGTCGGTAAAGAATCGGAAGGCATCAAAATGGGTACACAGCAGGGG
>JAGXIS010000002.1 GCA_024635465.1 Bacteroidota bacterium
GATGCAGCAATTTATAAGCCAAATAACTAAAAAAAACCGTCATCCTGAATTTATTTCAGGATCTCCGGATTTCTAACAGTGAATGAATAATGGTTTCGACGTAAAAACAAGAACCTGCTAACTTTTCAAGACCAAATCGTATCAATACAATTTGATAATTGGTCAAGCATTTCAAATGCACACCACTACACCAATACGTCATCCTGAATTTATTTCAGGATCTCGACAATTTCTGTAAGGATTACTGCAATCACAGTTCATTAAGATATGAAAAGTGGGTTCGTATATATCATCACTAATAAACGAAATACAGTATTATATGTAGGTGTAACCTCACAACTAAAGGCTCGAATATTCGATCATAAATCAGGTGAAGGATGTAAGTTTTCGGTAAAATATAAATTAGACAAACTTGTTTGGTTTGATGAGTTTCCCAGAATGAGAGATGCTTTAGATAGAGAGAAACAGATCAAAAATTGGAAGCGAGAATGGAAATTTAATATAATCAGAGAATTCAATCCTGAATTTAAAGATCTGTATGACGATCTATAAACCGAAATGCTACTAAGAACTTAACTCCGGAGATCCTGAAATAAATTCAGGATGACGCGTTGGTGTAGTGGTGAGCACACGAGATCCTGAAATAAATTCAGGATGACGGTTTTTTTTAGTTTTTGGACCTACAAATTATCTACTTTCGTATCCTTGGGGCTCAAATCAACTATTATACTTACTGAGACAATCATCTCAACTACCCACCTCTACACCATCGCTTCATCCACCCCGCCCGCCGTCATCCTGAATTTATTTCAGGATCTCATTTGAGAGAACAACCCTTAAATTGCCCGTATCGCCCTAATCCTTTGCAAAACAGGCGGATGTGAATAATTCAAAAAAACATAAAACGGGTGCGGTGTGAGGTTACTGAGATTATCTTTCGATAGCTTTTTCAGCACATTCACCATCTCTTCAGATTTTTCAATCGTTTTGGCCGCAAACTCATCGGCTTCATACTCATGCTTGCGACTCAATACCTGCATCACAATTCCCAGTACCGTTTCGATGGGTGAATAGAGTAGCCCAAAAAAGAGCAGACCGGCATAGACACTCATTTGATCCATATAAAACGCTTCAAATAGCGCCGGAACCTGTAGAAATACGGAGAGCAGTGCAAACATCACCCCGGTACTCACTATACTGATCCCCATATTTTTCGTGATATGTTTTTTCTTGTAATGCCCGATCTCGTGAGCCAGAACTGCAACCAGTTCATCCGTGGTATGATTTTCGATCAGTGTATCAAAAAGGGCAATGCGCTTATTTTTGCCGAATCCGGTAAAAAAGGCGTTCGATTTTGAAGAACGTTTGGAACCGTCCATCACAAAAACATCTTGTAGCGGAAAATCCACGCTCTCTGCATAGGATTCGATCGCTGTACGCAACTCACCCTCTTCGAGGGGTTCAAACTTGTTGAAGATTGGCATGATCCAAGTCGGTGCGATGTACTGCATGATCAATGAAAAAGCAGTGACACCCATCCATGCATAAAGCCATGCCCAAACACCTCCAAATTCAAAAAAGGCTATGATTGCAGCGAGTAGCGGGGCACCGAGTACTATTGACAACAGCAATCCCTTTCCGATATCCATTATAAATGTCTTCACAGTCGTTTTGTTAAAACCAAATCGCTCTTCAATTACAAATGTGGCGTAAATATTAAACGGCATTGAAATGATCATTTTAACCACTATCAGAGTTCCGATAAAGATCAAACCGGTACCGATCACACCAAATTCAAAACTTCGAGCCCACTGATCAAACCAGTTAAATCCACCGGCAAACCAAAAAGCCAATAATAGAGCCAGATCAAACGTACCTGAGATAAATCCGAACCGTGTGTTAACCCTTGTGTACTCCTGTGATTTTGCGTAGGTCTCCTCATCATATATACCTTGAAACTCATCGGGTATTGTTGTTGACAAAGATTTCAGATTGAGCCGGTTTGATACCAAACCCAAAGCAAAATCGATCACAATGGCAGCTAATATAATGAGGGTGAAAATGTTCATCACGTGGTTTTGATTTTTAAATTTTAACCGGTTAGAAAGGTCATCCTCAATATGATATCTCTAGTAGAGAACAGTTGCAAACAGTGTTCGTGAACTTGCATTCGATGAGCCCAATGGTTGCACTTTTACCGTTGCAGATGGCGTAATCACTGAATGGCTAATTGAAGCTAAAACAGTCTCTTTCACGCTCATCGAGATCTTCACTTTTAATCCCATATTACCATACAATCAGGGATTTCACTATGCCCATTTTTTTAAAAAAAAGAGATCTTTAGCATCATCAATTAGAAGAGTCAGGCGTCTTTTTTAGTTCATAGAGAGGGATTTTAAAATTGGAAGCGTTTCCAATAATACGCAAGCAAAAGGGGCTGATTTTGATATTACATACGATTCTACCCATTAATTTAAAAATAGAGAATTCATTCAAGAATAAACTCTAACCAATAATGAGATCAAAATGAACAATACAGCACCGACTAAAGATAAAGAACTTTTACAGTGGGATGAAGAGACAGCACCCACTAAAAACAAAGAACTTTTAAAGTGGGTTGAAGAAACAGCGGAACTCACGAATCCTGATAATGTTGTATGGTGTGATGGATCACAAGAAGAGTATGATAATCTCTGCCAACTGATGGTGGATGCCGGTACATTCATAAAATTGGATCCTGAGAAAAGACCCAATAGCTTTGCCGCATTTTCAGATCCATCTGATGTGGCACGAGTAGAAGATAAAACCTTTATCAACAGTCTCAGAAAAAGCGACGCCGGACCTACCAACAACTGGGAGGATCCGAGAGTCATGAAGAAAAAACTGAGAAAACTTTTCAAAGGATGTATGCAGGGTCGTACCATGTATGTGATTCCGTTCAGTATGGGACCGTTAGGCTCACCCATCACCAAAAACGGGATTGAAATCACGGATTCACCATATGTTGTTGTGAATATGCGAATCATGACACGGATGGGTCAGGCCGTGCTCGATGTTTTGGGAAAAGGCGACTTTATAAAGGCACTTCACTCGCTGGGAGCCCCGCTTAAGCCGGGACAGAAAGATGTGAAATGGCCTTGTAATCCGGATACAAAATATATCTGTCACTTCCCTGAAGAGAGATCCATCATCTCGTACGGATCTGGTTATGGAGGAAATGCTCTTCTTGGTAAGAAATGTTTGGCACTTCGTATTGCCTCTACGATGGCAAGAGATGAAGGGTGGCTTGCAGAGCACATGCTGATTTTGGGGATCGAATCACCCAAAAAAGAGAAAACCTATGTAGCAGCGGCATTTCCGAGTGCTTGTGGAAAGACTAATTTTGCCATGATGATTCCTCCTAAAGGAATCGATGGCTGGAAAATCACAACTGTTGGGGATGATATTGCGTGGATCAAAAAGGATGAAACGGGGCAGTTAAATGCCATCAATCCTGAATACGGATACTTTGGTGTTGCACCGGGAACGAACTATGACACCAATCCAAATGCGATGGATAGCATCAAAAAAGATACTATCTACACAAATGTGGGTGTTACTCCGGATGGAGATGTATGGTGGGAAGATATCGGCCACGATTGCCCGGAAGGAACCATTAACTGGAAACGGAAGGTGCATGATCCGGCATCAGGCGAAAAAATAGCTCATCCGAATGCTCGGTTTACCGCTCCGGCGGCCAACTGCCCATCCATCGATGAGAAGTGGGAAGACCCTGCCGGTGTTCCGATTAAAGCGTTCGTTTTTGGCGGTCGAAGAGCGACAACAGTCCCCCTTGTTTACCAGAGTTTTAACTGGAATTTTGGGGTCTATGCAGCGGCAACAATGGGTTCTGAAATGACTGCAGCAGCTTTTGGTGATCTGGGAGCCGTAAGGCGTGATCCATTTGCGATGCTTCCGTTCTCCGGTTACCATATGGCCGATTATTTTAACCACTGGCTTCAATTAGGCCGAACTCTGCCAAATGCACCTCGTATTTTCTCCGTTAACTGGTTCCGTAAGGATGAAAAAGGAAAATTCATCTGGCCGGGATTCGGACAGAACATGCGAATCCTGAAATGGATCGTCGAGAGAGTGCACGGTGAAGCATTTGCTGTTGAGAGTCCGTTGGGTTGGATGCCGCAATATGACGATATCGACTGGACCGGTATGGAAAACTTCAAACGTGAAGATTTTCAAAAATTGATGTCCGTAGACCGTGAAGCCTGGAAACGGGAAGTACTTGGACATGAAGAACTCTTTAGCAAGCTCT
Source organism: Bacteroidota bacterium (assembly GCA_024635465.1). Classification (GTDB taxonomy): domain Bacteria; phylum Bacteroidota; class Rhodothermia; order Balneolales; family Balneolaceae; genus Rhodohalobacter. The sequence continues at coordinate 4,310 of JAGXIS010000002.1, forward strand.
ATGACAAACTGCCAAAAGAGTTTCTCTTCATGAGAGAGTTGTTGAACTCAAGCCTATGGAGATCCCCGGAGCATTGGGAGCTGGCAAGTGAAAGGCCTGTTTTGTAAACAGAAATAGTGATTTAATCATGATTATAATGTCCCTAACTTAAAAAAATTGTGATTTAATCACGATCGAAAGCCCCGTCAGGAAACTGATGGGGCTTCTTTTTTATTATATAGTTTAATATTAAACTATTATTTCCTATCTTTGGTGAAAGTTTAAAATCATACCTATTCATGAATCTTTAAGGTAAAAATCATACCCAATCGTTATTCAACTATAATTATCACCATAGAATCCACTACCATGTTCAGAGCAAATTCAGCAAATCCATTTAAAGGCCCCCATCAAAATACCGGAGTAGCAACGTCCGGAGTATCTGTATCTGATGCCAAAGCCGCAATGATTTTGATCCACGGCCGGGGTGCTTCTGCTGAGAGTATATTAACACTGGGTAACGAATTTGATACCTCTGAACTGCACTATACTGCCCCTCAGGCAGATCAATTCACCTGGTATCCTTACTCCTTCTTAGCTCCCACTTCACAAAATGAACCCGGACTCTCTTCAGGTCTGCAGGCCATTTTTGATATTCTAACTAATCTTGAAGAGGAAGGTTTACCAAAAGAGAAGATCATCATTGCAGGATTCTCTCAAGGGGCCTGTTTAGCCACTGAGTTTGCAGCACGTCATCCGGCCAGATATGGTGGAGTGATCGCTCTGAGTGGAGGGCTCATCGGCGACTCTGTCTCAGCTTCGAACTACTCCGGCTCTTTAAACGATACGCCCTATTTTGTCGGGTGTTCGGATGTGGACCCTCATATTCCGGTTGAACGTGTACACGAAAGTGCGGAGGTCATGGATAAACTTGGCGCAAGCGTCAAAAAAACCATCTATCCGGGCATGGGACATACGGTTAATGAAGATGAGATCAGCCATATCAACAAAATGATTCAAAAAGTGCTTGAATCTTGAACAATTGCTACATTAACGCTGAATTAACTTCTATTCATAAAAAGTTGAGAATGTAGATGGATATTATTTGGGTCGGATTAGCTTTCATTTTTGGGTTATTGGTCAGCCGTGTGCACGTACCTCCTCTAGTCGGATATCTGATTGCAGGTATCGGACTGGCGTTATTTGGTTATGAGGCCGGTGATATGCTCTCAGAAATCTCGCATCTGGGTGTGATTTTTCTGCTTTTCACCGTTGGATTACATATCCGTCTGAAAAATATTGTGAGAATGGAGGTAGTGGGTGTCGGATTCATCCATCTTGCCATTTCTACACTGATCTTCACTCCAATTACGCTCTATTTCGGATTTGATCTAACTGCAGCGATTATCATTAGTATTATATTGGGATTCTCAAGTACTGTATTAGCTGCAAAGAATCTGGAGCAAAGAAATGAGCTGGGAGCTTATTATGGTAGAGTCGCCATTGGGATACTGATCCTCCAGGATCTTGTAGCAATCGCCATTATCGCTTATACCGGAGGTGGTGTTCCGAGTCCCTGGAGTTTACTCCTGCTTGGTCTACCCATTCTGCGGCCCATTTTATCAAAACTCTTGGATAGTATTCATAAGGATGAATTAATTATGCTACTCGCCATTGTGATGGCTATTGGCGGTGCATCGCTATTTGAGTTTCTCAATCTCAGCTCTGAACTGGGTGCACTCGTTGCAGGTATGATCTTGGCGACCGACGAAAAAGGCGAAGAACTGGGGAAAAAATTATGGGGAATCAAGGAGGCTTTCCTGGTTGGATTCTTTTTGGAAATCGGCCTTACCGGTTTACCAAGCAACGATGCATATATTTTCATACTCGTTTTTATTCTCTTATTACCTATTAAATCAATTCTGTTCTACGGTCTCTTTATGATCTTTAAACTGAGGTCGAGAACAGGTTACCTCTCAACGGTAACACTCACTGCTTACTCCGAATTTACCCTCATAGCGGGTACTGTTGCAGCTGCAAATGGCTTTTTACCTGAGGAATTTATTTTAACTCTTGGATTACTCACTGCCATTTCTTTTGTTGCAAATGCCCCCCTTGCCAAGTTTGAAGATCAGATCTGGAAACGGTTTGAGCCATTTCTACATAGATTTGAACGGGATGTTAAACATCCGGAAAGAGAGGTCATAAATCTCGGGAAATCAGAATATCTGGTGATTGGTATGGGTAGTGCCGGTCGGGCTGCATACGACAGATTACATGATAGAGGAAAACAGGCTATTGGCATGGATATCGATCCGGGCAGAATTGAATCCAACCTCAAAGCAAAAAGACGCGTTGTTTATGGTGATATTCAGGACAGTGAGCTCTGGGAAACCATCGATCTGGAGCACATAAAATCCATTATTATTGCAATGGGTAATACAGCAGTAAAACTGAGTGCAACCAAAGCTATCAGAGATAGTGGATTTGATAAACCTGTTTATGTGATTACGATGCGTGATGATGAAAGTGAAGCGTTACAAAAAGCTGGAGCCAGCTCCGTTACTATTCCTATCACACAAGCCGGAGAACAACTTGCTGAGTTGAGTATTGAAAACGATTCACGAGAAGAAGCTGAACCTGTAAAACTGAATGTAGATCAAGGCGACTCTAATGACCGGCAATCCTGATGAGTAATCTGGCAGAATCGGACAGACCCATTTGCCTATCTGGCTGCCTCTGAACGTTCGTATATTCAACCTTAAATAGATTATCAATCAAAAAAAAGCCACACTCTCGCATTTACTTATCAATCCGAAAATGTGGCAAAATTATAAAAATCTGATATTCAGAGCCTAAATCATCCCCCTATCTGCGGGACTGGTCTAATTTCTCGCGATATTTCTCATAAAATTGTCGGTGCATATCTCTCATATCGCTTTTGCTGCCACGGATATAAACTTGCTCTACCTGAGTGGCATACTCGATCGGATTGCCGTCTGTAATTAGGAACGTTGCGTCTAACCCAACTTCTAAAGCTCCTACTCTATCTTCAATTCCCAGGATTCTGGCCGGAGACAAGGTGATTGCTTTAAGGGCTTCATCAACCGGTAAACCAAAACCCGCTGCAGCGCCGGCTTCTAATGGAAGTCTGTTCGCGTTGGCTGCACTGGATGCACCTGCAATGGCAAATTCCACACCTGCCTCGTAGAGTTTGGAGGGGAGTGTGTATCTGGCATCATACGATTCCCAATCCCTGTTGGGGGCGTCTAAAACCGTTGTGATGATGACCGGGATATCATTCTTCTTCAGATATTCTGTAACCAGATGAGAATCTCGGCCGCTTAAAAGGATCATTCGTAAGTCCTCTTCTTCTGCCCATGTGATGGCATCTTGAATCTGTCTCACATCATCTGCATCCACTACAACCGGCATATCCCCGTTAAAAACCGGGATCATCGCTTCCCATCGTGTATCGATATCGTGCCGGGGTGTTCCGGAAGCTTCTCTTGCTTTTTTGTATGCACGTGCATTGGCAAAAGCTTCGCGGAGATCTTCAATATCACTTATATAGTCATCACTGTTTGCGGAGGGCCAATTCACAATCATACCCACTCCCGACTTAAGTGTCATGGTATCCCATGCCCAGCCGTCCATATGCATAGCTGCGGACTGACCTGAAATGAGTCCGCCTCCCGGCGTTGTGACAGCTGTAAGCACTCCTGCAGAGCGGGCGATACCGATATGCCTGCTCTCCGGGTTAAAGGCTCTCTCCACCTTCACATTTGGATTTACAGGCCCCTGTTCATTCACATCAACTGTCATACCTACAGCGCCAATCTCAAAAATCCCCATCTGACTGTACGCATCAATTAAACCCGGATAGATCAGCTTCCCGGTTACATCCTCGATAGTTGTACCATCCGGCAGTTCCACATCTGTCCCGATAGCTGTGATCACTCCATCTTCAAAAAGCAGTGTCCCGTTTTCAATGATATCACCGGAAACGGTGTGGATGGTTCCGCCCACTAATGCTATAGGCCCGCTTTGAGGAGCAGCCGGTATTTGCGCGTCGACCTTCGGAGCCCACATGATGCATAAAAGAGCTACAAATAGTGATTTTAAAGTTTTCATGATTGTTTTTGATTTCATAGTTGAATGTGATCGTATTATGGGCGAAGGTTGTTTTTTATGATTAATCATTCTTTACCTCCCTGGCTCGTTCTATCAGTTTAGCCCGTTCATTCTCGATATTTCGCTGAAGGATCGCATCCTCGTCAATATCGAAATACTTTCTTCCTTCGATCCATGTCTCTTCAGCCACAGATAGTGTGGAGAGTGGATCTCCGCTCCAGATAACAAAATCACCATCTTTGCCCGATTCTAAGGATCCGACTCTATGATCGATGCCAAGCAATTCCGCAGTTGTACTTGTAACAAGTGACAATGCATCCACCGGATCCATCCCCGTCCGAACCATCTTGGCTGCCTCCCAATTCATTCTGGATGAAACCTGACTATCATCAGAGTGAAGCGATGTTGCTACACCGGCTTCGAACAGCAGTCGTGCATTGTAATTGGTGGCATCGTACGCTTCTATTTTGAAAGATGACCAGTCGGACCAAACCACTGCGCCGGCTCCGTGTGCAGCCAATTCAGGAGCCACTTTATACGCCTCTACACCGTGATGAAAAGCTTTAATTCGGAAGTCATAACGTTCGGCCAAACGCATCAGTGTTAGAATTTCATCAGCCCGGTAACTGTGAGATTGTACCAGAATATCTTCATTCAGAATATCTACAATGGCATCCAGTCTGAGGTCGCGACGGGGTGGAATTCCATCTCCATTGTTCTCCCACTCATTCCAACGCGCTTCATAATCTCTGGCCATATTAAACCGATCTGCAATAATCTGCTCCGTACCCATACGTGTTTCAGGATATCGATCCGATCCCACACGCTTGGGATTTTCACCCAATGCAAATTTAACAGTTCGTGGTGCATCTTCAATTTTTAGATCATCAGACAAAACACCCCACTTCATTTTTATGTGAACATTTTGTCCACCGATGGGATTAGCGGAACCGTGCATTACGTGAGCAGTAGTTAAACCACCTGCAAGCTGCCGATACATCCAGATGTTATTGATATTAAGTACATCACCCAATCTCACTTCAGGTACAATGGCATTCCCGATTTCATTGACCGCATCCACACCGGAGTGCAAGTGTGCGTCAATCAGTCCGGGTGTTACATGTTTCCCGGTACCATCAATCACCACAGCATCCCGTGGAACATTTAAATCCTGACCCACTTCGGACACTTCTCCCCTTTCGATCAGCAGATCTGCATTTTCCAAAACACCGGCATCACCCATCGTCCAAATCGTCGCATTTTGAACCAATACATAACGGGGTTGATCAGGAATAGATTCACGCCCGTATTCCATGGATGGGCGTGTCATCGGTAGATTCAGGTTTCTCGCAAGTTTTTCATCCGGCTCCTTCACTTCCTCCTCAAATTCAGCGACTCTGATTGCGCTCCATTGAACTCTTTCATCTCCAGGTACTTCAGCCCAACCGTTGAGTTGATCTTCTGATACAGACGCTGTTAATCGGATTAATCCATAAATATCAAAAGCATCCCCCTCAAAATCCGCTCTAAAACGACGAGTATCGTCATCAGAGGCTACACCACTTAATTCAGCTTCAATCCCACTGATTGTGATGGTTCCGCCCAATTTCCCGGGACTTGATTCAGTGATAGACAGGTCTGCCTGAACGGTTCCGTCAGCTGAAGTCATATTCCAATCACCTCTGACATCAATGACGTCGTCAGAATTGATATTAAAATGATCTCCATCAACCCAGACATCCATGATGCGGGTTTGATCTGCAAAAAGATCGCCATCCGTGATGACAAAGTTTGCCACTTTTCCGGTTGACAGAGAGCCGTGAGTAGTATCAATTCCTAGAAGTTGAGCAGGATTTTGAGTCAAGGCTGCCAGAGCAGCTGTTGAATCCAGTCCTGCAAAAACGGCCTCTCGCAGATTTCTTAAAAAATGAGCTTTATCCTCCAATCCATCGGTTGTAAATGAAAATGCTATTTCGGCTTCATTCAAACGTTTTGGATTTTCCGGTGCCAGGTACCAATCTCTTAATTCACTCAGATCTTCATTTAGGGCTTCCTCAGGCGAATCAACTTCCGGCACTTCAGGGAAATCAAGTGGTAGAATTAGAGGCACTGATTGTTCTGAAAGTACATCGATCAATTTATACTCATTCCCATTTCCTTTTATCCAGGGAGTGATATCAAATTCATCAGCAAATCGAAGAGCTCTCAAAATCTCTTCGTCACTGCTTGTTGAAAATAGAATGGGTTTTGTACCTCTTACAACCTCACTTAGTGCTGCAAGCGGTGCATTCGATTCGGGACGCTGCAATCCGCGCGGACTGTCTTCATAAGTCTGATGTGCACGATCGTACCAATCTGCATCGTAAAGAGTTTGGCGAATCAACGCGATTACTCCCATATCTGATGTAGGATATATATATCCAAAATCCCAGCTCCCGGACAGTGATGCCGATTGTACAACTCCGCTACGAACCAACCGTTTGGTAACCGACCCCTCGCCAAGTTCTATTACTGCAGCATCTCCACGAAATATCCCCAGCGGTGGGGCGCTTAATGCTGTAGTAAATCCTTGTGCCCGAAGTTCACTACTCCCATCTTCTTCCGGGTTAAATTCATTAACGGCGTCGAGGTGTGCTCTCAGATGAGGATTCCATGATTGAGCACCTCGATCCAGTTCAACTCTGGGATCTTTCATTCCTACTTCTGAAAAAGCATCAATAAAACCCGGATAGATCGTTTTTCCGGCCAGATCCCAAACCCGGGCATCTGCAGGTATGGTCACATTGCTTCCAACCGCTTCAATGATGCCGTTTCGGATAACCAGTGTGCCTTCGGTAATCACTCTCCCCGGCTCTGTTACAATCGGGCCATTGGTGAATGCATGCGCTCGAGGAGTATTCTCCTTCATTCCCTCAATAGGTGTTGTCTGCGCAAAAATAGTGGATGGTAGTGTAATGAATAGAGCCAAAATGAGAATTGATAATGTCCTCATTAAATCCCTAAAATGAGCTGTTTTGTTCGCCTTAATCATATTTATAGTCATTTATTATTTTTAGATCCATTTTTTTGAGTGGAGTCATACTCATTTTTAATGATGGACTAATTTAGACAACCCAAGCACTTTTTAAAAAAAAATTATTCCCAAACAGGTCTCCAAGATTAATTTTTGTAAACGGATCCTTTTTATGACCCTCAGTTAAAAATAGATGAAAATGTTTTTGACGTTTTGATCTTTCAACTTTTCCTCAGATAGCTTAGTATCTGAAATGCAAAA
>JAGXIS010000022.1 GCA_024635465.1 Bacteroidota bacterium
AACCATATTTGATAACTATTCGGACATAGAAAAGAGCAAAAAAGAGATAGAGCGATTTGCACCTAAGGATGTAAAGAACTACGATCGTTTTCTTAAAAAATCCAAAAAGATTTATGAGAGAACTGCAGACGCATTTCTTTTCAATCCACTCTATGAGTTTAGTGATTTTAAGAACGTAAATATTTTTAATTTGATGAGAATAGATGCGCTATCTACTGTCTCACAAAAAGTGGATCGATTTTTTTCTTCCCCATATCTGAGACAATTTTTTAAAAGATTTACCACATACAATGGTTCATCGCCATTTAAAGCCCCCGCAACACTAAATGTTATTCCCCATGTTGAATTGAATCAAGGAGGTTATTATGTGCATGGCGGAATGTACAATATTGCAATTGCGCTTGAAAAATTAGCTTTAAAGCGAGGAGTAGAGTTTATATTTAACAGTCATGTAACGCAAATTCAGACAGAAAATAATCGTGCTAAGGGGGTACCTTTAAAAAATGGAGATGAACTTTTTTGTGATCTACTTTTCACTAATACCGATGCGACGGATACCATCTTGAATTTAATGCCTGAGTTTTCATTCTCTGAAAAGAAGAGAAAAAAACAGAAAGAAATGGGATCAATTAAAACATCACAATGTTTTTTTCTCATCAGATTACAAAAAGGAGTTCGATGATATCTTTGATCAAAAAAAACTACCCAAGGATCCAACTATTTATGTTGCAAATACATCTTATAGCGACCCTAAACACGCACCAAAAAACGGCTCTAACTTGTTCATACTTGTGAATGCTCCATACATTCATTCATACCAAAACTGGCCAAACCTCAAGCAATTTTATACAACATTTTTAATCGAAGAGTTAGAAAAAAGAGGATTAAAAGGTTTAAATCAATCCATTGAAACCATCGAAATCATCACTCCTCTTGATTTTTTTGATAAATACAGATCTAATCGTGGTAGCATTTACGGAACCTCATCAAACAGTGTATTTTCAGCATTCTTAAGACCTCGCAACAAAGAAAAAACGTTTAAAAATTTATATATGGTTGGTGGAAGTACTCATCCGGGGGGTGGCATTCCCCTGGTTATTCAATCTGCGTTTAATGCCATAGAATTATTGTCGCGTTTTGAAAAGCACTAGTGATAACAATTCAATATCTTCTATAAAGATCACCTTGTTACTATGAAGCACTTTTATACTATTATCTTTGGTCTGCTCGGAACATTCTTGATTTTTTCATCATGCTCTTCTGATAATTCAGATACCCATCGATTTCAAAAGTTGAATTCATCCGATACCGGGATCCATTTTGAAAACAGAATTCAATCTGATGAATCTTATAATGTTCAAGAGGATATCTTTATTTACAATGGTGCGGGGGTTGCAATAGGTGATATCAATAATGACGGGTATCCGGACATTTATCTATCAGGCAATCAGGTCACCGGTAGGCTCTATCTAAATAAAGGTGACTTTCAATTTGAGGATATCACCCAATCAGCAGGTATTGAAACTACCAAATGGGTGACCGGTGCATCGACGGTTGACATCAATGATGATGGTTTTTTGGATATCTATCTCTCTGTATCGGGTCCCGCGTGGTCAACTTCTGAAGAACGTGAAAACCTTCTTTTCCTGAATAATGGTGATAACACCTTTACAGAAGCCGCTGAGGAGTTTAATATCAATGACAATGGATTCACAACTCATGGTGTATTTTTAGATTATAATGGTTCCGGTTATTTGGATCTGTTCTTATTGAGTAATTCCCCGGGTGAATTTGGACGGGGAGAATCAGGTTTAATGGGATTAGGTGCCAGAGGAGCAAATCCGGATGGTTTTGATAAACTTTATCGGAACAATGGAGATGGTACATTTACGGATGTTTCTGAAGAAGCTGGAATTTTTAAAAGGCTCGGTTATGGTCTGGGTGTGGTAGCAACAGACCTTAATGGCGACGGATGGCCTGATATTTACGTCTCTAACGACATCACACCGAGTGATGTACTCTATATCAATAATGGAGATGGCACCTTTACAGACCGAGCCTCGGACTTTCTGAGACACACCAGTTTTGCAGGTATGGGGATAGATATTGCTGACTTTACAAATAATGGCTGGCCGGATATTATGCAAACAGACATGAATCCACGAGAGTTAAGCAGTAGAAAGCGAGTGAGTGGCTCAAATACCTATCAAGGACTACAAGATATGAGCTTGAGAGGTTATTTCCCCCATTACAATTTAAACACTCTACAATATCATCAGGGAGTAACCGATAAAGGTGATATTATTTTTAGCCAAATATCCAGAATGGCCGGTGTTTCAGATACCGATTGGAGCTGGACTTCACTTTTTGGTGATTATAACAATGACGGATGGAAAGATCTGTTGATAACGAATGGATATCCAAAAGCAGTTAACGACTTTGACTATCAGAGTGATATGCATGATGCGCGCAGATTACCAAACAGTGAGATGGTAAAAGAACGTGAACTTGAAATACTGGATCAACTCCATGGTTATGAAGTGACCAATCACATTTTTCATAATAATAGTGATCTGACTTTTACTGAAAAATCTCAGGAATGGGGATTATACGAGCCGGGTTTCTCGTATGGCGCAGCCCATGCAGACTTAAATAATGATGGCAGGCTTGATTTAGTCATAAATAATATCAATTCACCGGTATCAATCTACAAGAGTATCGTACCCATAGATTCTGTCGCAAATAATTTCCTTCAAATTAAATTGAATGGCAAATCACCGAATAGACGAGGAATCGGATCTAAACTATATCTTACTGCAGGAAATGAACGCCAATATCTTTACCATTCACCCTACCGGGGTTTTATGTCAACGATGGATGATAGAGCTCATTTTGGCATCGGACAAAGTACCGAAATTGATAGTTTGGAAGTGATCTGGCCGGATGGATCCAAACAAGTGTTGTTTGATGTCCAACCGAATCAAATCATTACTCTTCATCAAGATGATTCTAATATGAAATCCAATTCCAAATCGAATGAGTCTCAGGATAGTCCAAAACTATTTCAGGAGTTAAGCCTATCATCTGTGCTAGAGTACAATCATATTGAGAATTTTCACTCATTGGATTACTCTATTCAGCCACTCTTACCCTATGAAGTCTCTAAACAAGGGCCAATAATAGCTGTGGCTGATGTAAATGGAGATGGATTAGACGATCTCTACATTGGAGGAGAGCGTAATATTGCCGGAAAAATATTCTTACAACAAACCGATGGACAGTTTGCTGAAATAAACGTTCCCGATTTCGAAAGTGATCGTGAGTTTGAAGATTGGGGAGCACTCTTTTTCGACGCCAACGGAGACGGACTGCCTGATTTGTATGTTGCCAGTGGCAGTTATCAGGCTATCCCTGATTCTGACATGCTACAGGACCGTCTATACATTAATTTGGGAAATGGTGAGTTTCAAAAAGATCAGGATGCTCTTCCTCAAATATTTACTCCAACTTCAGCTATTGCTGTTGGTGATATGAATGGAGATGGTGAACTGGATCTTTTTGTCGGTGGACGTATTTCTCCAGGTAACTACCCCCTGCCGGTTCGCAGTTATATCTTACAGAACAACCGGGGATCATTCACAGATATTACTGAAGAAATTGCACCCGAATTAGCTGTTCCAAAAGGTATGATTACTGACGCAATATGGCTGGATTTTAATAATAATGGCTATCAGGATCTGATTACTGTAGGGGAATGGATGAGTATAGAATTTTATGAAAACAGTGGTAACGGATTATCAAACATTACCTCAAAGATGAATCTTCCACCGACTCTAGGTTGGTGGTTTAGTATGACATCCGGAGATTTTAACGGTGATGGCTTAACCGATATTGCTGTTGGTAATTTAGGATTGAATCATGATTATCAAACCAGTTTGGAGAATCCATTTGGAATTTATGCAGATGATTTTAGTGAAAATGGAACCATTGATATCTTTTTAACGAAAGAAATCAACCAGTCAGACTACCCCCTGCATGGTTTAGCACTCCTGGGTAAAGAATTAATACCCATTGCGACAGGCTTTAACTCTTTCGAATCGTTTTCTGATGTGTCAATAAGAGAGATTTTCGGTTCTACAAGAGTTGAAAATTCCACTCATTATAAAGCAGATACTTTTGCTTCTGTTTGGTTAGAGAATAATGGAGATGGCACGTTTACGGTTCACGAATTACCTAATGAGGCACAATTATCCCCTATTATGGCAATGCAAACTTTAAAAATAGAATCTGATCAACAAAATTGTGATGATTTGGTAATAGCCGGTAATATATTAAATACGGAAGCTAATGTTGCAAGAGCGGATGCAGGCAATGGTTTATATTTACGGTGCAATAGCAATGGTGTATTCGATCCTGTAACATTTCAAAAAAGTGGATTACTTGCACCCGGTAACGTTAGAAGTTTGCAATTCCTAAATAGATCAGATTCATCTATTCTATTAGTTGGTAACAATTCAGATTCTCTTCAATATTTTAAACTTAATCCTTAATTTAATGGGTAGTCGAAGGATGAAAACACTAATCTTAATACTTTTAACAGGTTTAGTACTAGTCTCATGTTCTCGAGATACGAATCTGTTTATTACGGATGAACACCTGGAAGAAGTCTGGGAGGCAGAATTCTCTGAAATCGGGATTTTCTCATCCCCCAGAGCTGCAGACTTAAATGGAGATGGTATTAAAGATTTAATATTTGGTGCCGGAAAGGATGAACTTTTGTCAACAGATTATGGTGTTATTGCATTAGATGGTGCAACAGGTGATACGCTTTGGACACTTGCTTCCCGTGATCAAATATTTGGGTCGGCAGGAATTATGGATATTACTGAAAATGGTATTCCTGATATTGTTATTGGCGGTAGAGCAGCTGTACTTTATGCCATCAATGGACGCTCCGGTGAAATACTATGGGAATTTCTACCGGAAACTAGTTTTGAGGAAGCAAGAGATTTAGGTTACTATAATTTTTTCAATCCACAGTTTATACCGGATCAAGACGGGGACGGATTGGCAGATATTCTCATATCAAACGGTGGCGATGTCACTATTTCTCCTGATGACCCTAACAGACCCGCAGGTAAATTAATGATAATTTCTTCGGGTACCGGTGAAACTATTGCAGAAGCCATTGTACCGGATGGAAAAGAGACCTATATGTCTGTAGTTGTATCCAAAATCAACGAAGAGGATGAAGACTATACAATCATCTATGGCACCGGTGGAGAAACTTTTGGGGGCGGTCTTTATAGAACTACAATATCTGATGTAATCAATGAAGATCTCTCCAATTCCATTGAATTAGCAAGTAGTGAACGGAAAGGTTTTATTGCTCCCCCAGTTCTTATTGATTTAAATCAAGATGGCTCCCTGGATATTGTTGTGAATGCAGTAGAGGGTAAAATCATTGCGATTAATGGGCATGATAATTCTTTATTGTGGGAACAAAAAATAGATAATACGGAAGCATATGGGTCCATTGCCGTAGGACATTTTCTGGATCAAGAACGAATTGACCTTTTTACGACCTTTTCAATTGGAGTTTGGCCTGTATTGCTTGAAACCGAACAGTTATTGATCAATGGGGATACCGGGGAAGTAATTAAAAGAGATACTTTAGGTATATTTCAAACCGCAACACCTGTTGTAGCTGATTTTAATAATGATGGGTATGATGAAGCACTAATCAGTGTAAATATTGGCAGAGAGCAATTGAGTGGCCCCATAAGCTACGAGAATATGCTGGTATTAAACGATTTTCACAATAATCAAGTGTATCCGATCAATCAACTGGAACCTGGAGCAAATGTCGCTTCCACTCCGTGGATTGGTGATCTGGACAATAATGATAAGTTGGATATCGTCTTTGTAAGAATGAATGACCCTGTGAATATTTTTGCCATGAAAGGATTTCGAATGATTCGACTAAAATCTGACCTGGTAACAGCCAAAGAGGTTCGTTGGGGTGCTTATATGGGAAGTCGTTATTCAGGCATTTATAAGTAGTATAGACATTTAATACGGTCTATCTAATAGAAAGGATCCACTTCAGGACAACCTACCAGTTGTCTTGCTTCATTTAGGCAAGTTCTGAAGGGTATATTTCTACTATATATACCGACCATATAACCCAGTCCATCCTCCACGTTTGAAAACCCGTCCGGAAGGTTATAAACAAGATCTTCAATACTTGCGATATCATTATTCCACTCCGGTCCTGCAGAAGCTATAAATAGTTGATTTTCCAAAAATTCTATCTGTCCACCCGGAATAGATAAAACCAGTGAATTTTCCATTATTATCTCCTGTTCTTTATCCGGAGTTAATTCAACTCTATAGCTATTTGGAACAGTTTCAACTTCGCCGACAAGCTCTCTTAGAGAAAAAGTATGGAATCTCTCCTCTTCCCAAAATGGTGTACTCAAACGAAAATGCCATCTGGACTGGACATCAGCCAAACGCTCAACTTCATCAATTAAGAGAAAGTATTTTACCGGCCTGCCTGGTATTGCTTCGGTTAGAATTTTTGGAGTCGGAAATGAATCAGGAATAGTTACGACAACCTGACTCTCAGAGCCGTTTGGGTTTAATGCCCGAACTCGATAGTTAATCCCGGATTGAACCTTTTTTTCAGTCCATACATTAATAGCATTGAATTGATTTCCAAATTGAACCAATTTATGGTTCATTAATACTGAACTTCCATCTGACAAATTATCAAGATTTACTTCCATATCCGGAATTTCAGGTGGAGCATCAAATGTTCCTCTCACGGGTGAGATTCTAACCCATTGCGTATCCGCTGAGGCATCTAAATAGCCATACATTGTAAAGAAAAATTTTTCATTCTCTTCAAAAGGTTCAAAAGTATCCTCACAAGAGCTGATAACCGAAATCAGTAAAAGGCAAAAGATGATGGTTTGGAAAGATCTAAAGCTGAAATTTTTAGAAAATTTGACAGTTGATACACTAAAAAACAAAGAGTATCCTTTAAATGGATGAAAAGTGAATCCCTTCTCCAGAAACCCATTCAAAAATCTCTTTTTTTCTGCACTCATTGAACCTCCAGTGTTAATGTGATATATGGAGAAAATGAAAGTTGATCGATCCTTCTACTGGTATAAATATCATAAAAAAAGATGTTACTCTGATCATATATATTAATTGCTCCTGCTTGAACATTAAGATTTGATCCTGATTCAGAAATATTAAAAGAACGCTCAACGGATATATCGAGTCTATGAACCGTCGGCATACGGCCTTGAAAAGGCTTGTCCATGACCACCCTTCTGATCCCTCTATCTCTGTTTACATTGGGAAGACGATCTCTGAGATCTAGTACATCATCAAAACCAAGGGGTTGAGTAAAAGGCAAACCTGATCCCATTTGCCATCTGGCACCTGCAGTATATGGGCCCAGATCCAGGCTTAAGAGCGCATTTAATTGGTGCCTTCTATCGTGCGGAGGATGAAAATCCTGGACAGGTTCACCGAACCATACACTAAAATGGTCTTGAGCAGATTCATAAAGTGTCCAGTTATACCCATACCCAATTAATCCATAAATCCTGCCTTGATTGTACTCAACACGAAAATCGGCTCCATACACTCGCCCATTGGCAAGTGCCAATTCAGTTGTAAATTCAGCAATTGTATTCCAAACAGGAATAGCCAGATTGCTCATCTCTTTGTAATAGGTTTCAACTGACCAAGTGAAACCCGTTCCGAGAGATTGTTGCCATCCAACAGTCGTATGGAAAGATTGAAGTTGTGAGTCATTGAGTGGTGCACTCATCCAGGCAACAAATACGGAACTGACATCGCGTATATCACTGATACCTGTTAGTGGTTGTAGGTATAGTCCGGCAGAACCACTGAATTCTTCACTATCACGTCCAAAAGGATTC
>JAGXIS010000023.1 GCA_024635465.1 Bacteroidota bacterium
AAATGTTGACTGCATGTCTTGAACATCCAAAGGGATGAGACGGCCAAAAATAGAAGTAAAGTACCCACAACAACTGAAAAAAGACCGGTTATACTGTTACTGCTGCTCTTATGAAGAGTATTAAATTTTTCAAGAATGAAAGGAAGCTCAGTTACGGTGTAAATGGTCAACCCTGTTTTTTTATTGTAAGTGCCCGAACTAAATATGATACTCTCGGATGTTTCACTTTGTACGTTAAAACGTCTAATATTCAATGCTTGCCTTACTTCACTCGGCCTTAAGTTTGGCTCTAACTGCTGTTCAATCTGTTTTACAGATTTAAAATAGTCTGTATCCCGAAAAGTTAACACGACTCCACTGACGGAGTAGATAACGATGATTCCTATCAACAGAAAACCAATATCCCGGTGAAGGACTCTCATGTAATAGTGAATGCTTTTGTGCTTATTATTATGATTAGCCATAATTCAAATATTTATTGCAATGGATTATTTATTAGACGTAAATGGAAGGAGACCGTTTGATTTTTTTATATTAATTAAGTCGTATCATTCAGTTTTATAGGAGCAAAAAAATGGCAGAGATCAAAAGATTCACTTACGAGGATGTGATTGGCTTGAAAGCACTAGATGGAGTGTTTCAAAATGTCAACGGGGTTTTCAATGAAATTAAAAAACCTTTAGAAGAAAAGTTTGGTAGTTCAGAAGGTGGAGTTTCGAATACGGATCAAATTTTGAATCATGGCAGACTCGCCATTTATTGTTTTAATGTAATAGGCACGACCCCAAGTGAAATCTTAGTTGGATTTAATTTTATAGGCTCTAAAGCCGGAGAAGGACCTGTCGTTTCTGTTCATTTATGGCTAGGCCATCAAAATGAATCATTTGATAAGCTTAAGAACATATTTCAGGAGGATGAGAAAAGTATTTTAAACACTTTTAAAACCGACACGTTTTCTTTTAGAGAAGAACTGGGTATCGGTCTTTTCTTTGAAAAACCATTAGCTGATTTTCTGGAGGTTGAGGATCAACTTTCTTCGATTACGGAATGGATTATTCAGCGGCTCAACGACTTTGATGAGTTTAGAGAGAATTATCCGGATCTTGGCTGGAAAAACAACTAGTGTACAAATAGATAGCTTGGGTAATCTCTAAACCACCACAAATCACTTATATTCGATTTAATAGTTAAAAGAACGTACTATATAACTATAGATTACGATTTCAGGATCACTAAACGAAGAAACTTTTTTTAATTAATTTCTATCAAAAATCGTTTACATATTCAAAGACAGCTGATAAAAAGAATTGCATTCGCAACAATCATTGTTGCTGCAATCATTTTTCTATATGCAGAGATCTTTTTGTGGTCGATGCTTTTTTTTGAAAATCAGAATGTAACTTTTGCACAGTCGTTACAGGTTGTTGTGGAATCTTTAACAACCAGTGGTTATGGTGGTTTTGCACCCTGGGAAAGTGATTTTTTAAATTACTTCGTCCTCATCATGAATCTGACAGGTGTGGTACTTATTTTCGTGGCTTTTCCAGTATTTTTTCTCCCTTTTTTAAAGGATGCAATTGAAAAATCTCCACCGGTTAAAGTCAATAAAACGGATCACGTCATTATATGCACCTATTCAACTCATGCCGAAGTATTGATTAAAGAGCTTGTATCCCGAAATCAGGATTATGTAATTATTGAAGCGGATGAGGATACTGCCAAAGATCATCTGTTATCCGGGTTAAATGTAATGAAAGGCAACCCCGAATTGGAATCTACACTGGAAGCCGCCGGGTTAAATGATTCTAAAGCCGTTGTACTCAATTCAACTACCGATAAAAATATTAGCATCCTTTTTTCTATCAGAAATCTAAATAAATCGGTAAAAACTATTGCCGTTCTAGAAGATGAAGATATGGAAACGTACCATAAACTGGCCGGTGCTGATATTGCCATTTCACCCAGACAGCTAATTGGAAAAAGTCTGGCTATCCAAGTCCCTGCCATTTCAATTAATGACAGTGTGGAGATTGATAATACCGTTGATCTGATCGAAATTGATATAGAAGAAGGAAGTGATCTTTGTAATAAATCTATCAGTGAAGATCATTTACTGGATAAATACCACATAAATATTATCGGTGCATGGAAGAACGGTGAGTTTGAAAGTCCGGTATCCAAGGATCTGATTTTGAATTCAAAAACACGTTTACTGGTTGCCGGAGACAAGGATGAACTTGCAAAACTTATTAAAATGGCGAAGTCCACTATTCGGCATTTCGCCCATAATAATGTGTTAATTCTTGGGTACGGTTTATCAGGACAAGCTGCCTTTAGCATGTTGAAGACGAAGAACGTAGATGTAAAGGTTATTGACATTCGTAATAAAGAGGGTGTTAACATTGTCGGAGACATCCGGAATGCTGAAACTCTGAAAGAGGCCGGAATTAGTGAAGCTTCCGCCATGATTATAACAATTCAGGACGATACAATGGCACTGTTTGCTACACTATTGGCGAGAAGTTTGAACAGCAAAACTCACATTATCGTACGTGCCAATAATATTGAAAATGTGAAAAAGCTGTATGATGCAGGCGCCGATTATGTTCAGTCTCTAGCAACAGTAAGTGGACGGATGCTTGCCTCCAGTATATTTGAAGATGAAACGTCTCTAGCAGCGGAAAAACAGATTTGCCTCGTCCAATTACCCGCCGGTAATCTCTCGGGAACTACCCTGGCTAAGAGCAATGTAAGGGCTGAGACGGGCTGCACGATTCTTGCCGTAATCAGAGAAGGTGAAAAGATTTCTGCAATAGATCCTCATGAGTTTAAATTCCACAATCTGGATGATGTTATTGTAGCCGGAACCGATGAAAGCATCCGACAGTTTGAGGAAATCTACATCAACTAAAAACCACTCTATAATGTCCTTACCAAAAACCGCATCACTTTTTTTACTTGCCCACTTACTGCTTTCAATTCCGGTTTTCTCACAGCCTATAACTCTCCCCCTCTGGGACAACACCCCTCCATTTCAATCAGATATGGGTCTTGAAGAACTTAATGTCCGTGATGAAATCCTGCGGATCAGCAATGTGCAGACACCCACAATAGATGTGTACCTGCCGGATGAAGATATTGCCACCGGCAAGGCTGTTCTCCTTTTTCCGGGTGGTGCATACGCAATCTTGGCGTACGATTGGGAAGGAACCGAGTTTGCCCATTGGCTACAGGAAAACGGTATTGCGGGGATAGTTGTGAAATATCGCCTGCCGGTATCAGAATCACTGACCAACCCCAAAGAGGCGCCTCTTGCCGATGCGCAGCGTGCAATTCGACTTGTTCGTCATCATGCAGAAGAATGGGGAATTGATCCTGATCAGGTCGGGATCATGGGGTTTTCGGCCGGCGGACACCTGGCATCCACCCTCAGTACTCAATATGATACCCAAGCTCTTCCGACTACCGATACCATCGACTCCCTTTCCGCCCGACCCGATTTCTCTATCCTGGTCTATCCGGTGATTTCATTCAGGGATGCGTCGGCACATTCGGGTTCGCGTCGTAATCTTATCGGAGAAGATGCGTCACAGGAACTGATTGATCGTTTTTCATCAGAACTGAACGTGTCATCCAAAACGCCACCTACCTTTTTAGTTCATAGCCAGGACGATAGTATCGTTCCCGTTCAAAACAGCCTGCTCTATTATGAGGCCCTCACTCGTAATAATGTACCCGCTTCATTACACGTCTATCCGACGGGCGGACACGGTTTCGCATTTGGCACCGACAGAGGAACCGTCGAAGAGTGGACTACCGTACTTCTCAGTTGGATACTTCAATAATATATAACTTATAGCAATTAATGTCGAATGAAACCAACAAAAATATATTAAAATGTTGGTTATAGACTGCAAAAAAATTATATTATGTCTAATCTAATCAACAGATATGGATCCATTATATACCTTCCACGCAAATAGCATCCGACAAATTGGAAATACATTTGTACGATTTCTTTATGATCGTATAAATTGGGATCAACGTATGCTTGCCTTAAAAGGGCCACGGGGTGCCGGTAAAACAACGATAATGTTACAGCGAATCAAATTTGGATTAGATTTACCATCAAGCAAAGCGCTTTACATTACAGCAGACCATTATTGGTTTTATACAAATACACTTTATGAAACGGCTGAAAAATTTTATTTGAATGGCGGTCGGTATCTTTTTATTGATGAAGTGCATAAATATCCGCGATGGTCAAGAGAGCTTAAAAATATCTATGATGGATTTCCGGATTTGAAAATAATTTTTTCAGCGTCATCTGCACTGGATATATATCGCGGTGAAGCAGACCTAAGTAGACGTGTACTTACCTACAACTTACCGGGAATGTCGTTTCGGGAATATCTCATACTGAAAGGACCATTACGACAAGATGTAATATCTATTAATGATGTAGTGTCCAATCATGAAAAAATTGCGGTAGAAATATCAAAAAAAATGCAACCGCTGCCTTATTTCAAGGAATACCTGAAAGTTGGATATCTGCCCATTATTGCAGAAAGCAGAAAAGAGGATATACCTGCACGACTTATTCAAGTCATTAATGCTGTTGTTGAATCCGACCTGGCATATACCGAAACTTTTGACAGCGGGACAGCCAATAAAATAAAAAAACTATTGGGTGTCATAGCCGAATCTGTTCCCTTTAAACCAAATATATCAGCTCTAGCAAGAAAATTAAATATTAGCAGAGATTCGGTGTATCTATGGTTAACCTATCTAGATAATGCCAGATTATTAAACACTCTTTCCCGAGAGGGTAAAGGAGTTTCCACACTCCAAAAGCCGGATAAGATTTTTCTGGAAAACACGAACCTTGCTTACGCTTTAAAGGAATCTCCTGATATCGGTTCTGTAAGAGAAACGTTTGCAATGAACCAGTTAACCAACGCCGGGTTGGACGTGACACTACCCGAGAGTGGAGATTTTTTAACCCAAGGTTTTCACATTGAAGTCGGAGGAAATAATAAAACCGGTAAGCAGATTAAAGGTATTGAAAACTCTATTATTGCTTCCGATGACATTGAAGTAGGGTATGGTAATAAAATTCCACTCTGGCTGTTTGGTTTTTTGTATTAATTTAGGTCTTAAAACAAACAAACATTAAAAAACTAAGATTTTAATGTATGGTCATAAAAATAGCCTTAATCTCAACTCAATTTCAATGAAATTACCAGCTTCATGAGCTTTGATTAAAGGTCGTATATAAACTTAAATGGAACTGATTTAATCTAACGCACGATATACCAACTCCACAAACTCCCCAACTACTGCATTATCCAGCCATCGGGTGATGATTACTATATCATTCTCTTCATCAACTATGATATAA
>JAGXIS010000024.1 GCA_024635465.1 Bacteroidota bacterium
ACACTGGTTCCATGCCACCCGCGAAACCGTGAGAGAATACGTTCCCGGGCTACTTAAGAAATATAGTTTTGAGGAGCTAATTGCTAAATCAGTAGTTTGGATTGACAGTGCTGATTCGTTGGCTCTAATTCTATACTTTCTTTTAGCATACCTGGTTGATGTTTGGATTGCTGCACTGGCGGCATTTTTATTTCATTATTTTTGGTACCATCAAAAAAGTGCATTTGTAAATACGGTGTTCACACCGATTCTATCTTTTTTTAACAGAGATTTTTTTCAACTTCTATTAGCCGCGGTAATTCTGAGTTTTATGGGGATATCAGGTATGTATACTGCCGCAATCGTTGGTATGATTTACTTTTTTCTTTTTAAAATTGGTCTGTTGAGACGATTATGGAATTTGTTTGAAACAAAAAGGGATTCTAAAAAAGTACCATTGAATGACCGTGTTTTGAAAATGGTTCTGATCAGGTATTCGCTTTACGAAAATATGCCACCGCCTGAAATCGAAAAAATGGATCAGCAAGTTCAAAAAGCGATATTGGAACGTAATAAAAAGAAGAAGTAATTATACAGTCAGTATAGAGTCGTATCAACAGTAGGATGATGTTCAGTACGATTGAGTTTTAATAGTTTAACCTATTGATTTGAAGAAATTATGAGTGAGAAAGTTAGAAATATGTTCGCAGATATTGCTGATGACTATGATCGCATCAACAGTATATTATCGTTTGGTATTCACAATGCATGGAGGAAGAGAACGGTTCTGGAAAGTGACGCAAAACCGGGTGATAGAGTATTGGACTGTGCAACAGGTACCGGCGATCTTGCTCTTGAGTTTAAAAGAACTGTCGGTCATGAAGGGTATGTACTCGGTACAGATTTTTGCAAAGAGATGATTGAGCATGCACCGGGTAAAGCTGAGGGTAAAAAACTGGTTGTGGAGTTTGAAGTAGCTGACGCAATGGATCTGCCTTATGATGATAACAGCTTTGATGTGGCAAGTATTGCGTTTGGAATTCGTAATGTTGATGCCCCTGTAACCTGCCTGAAGGAGATGGCAAGGGTTGTGAAACCGGGTGGCAGAGTCGTTGTCCTGGAATTTGGTCAGCCAAAAGGAGTTCTTAAAATGCCTTATGAATTATATAGCAGACATGTGATGCCGGCGATAGGTGGCTGGATCAGCGGTAATCGTGATGCCTATAAATATTTGCCTGAAACAAGCGCAAAATTTCCGGCAGGTGATAAATTTATTGAACTGATGAAGAAGGCAAAATCTTTCGGTAAATCGCGAGCCGTTGAGTTAACCGGTGGAATTGCATTTGTCTATATAGGCACCGTTAAAGAGAATTAGTATATTAAGTGATTGACCTTCAGGTTTATAGAGTGGTATTGGATATATTCTCAATCAGAGAGAGAACCCATTCATACTTCTCAAGTGGTAAATATGAATCCATTAATTTTTTGAAAGAAGATCCAATAGATTATGAAAATTGCAGAAATCAAAAACTTTTTGCCTCATAGATATCCGTTTCTATTAGTAGATCGAGTATTAGAGATTGAAGAGGAGAGAATTGTAACATTGAAAAATGTAACAGTAAATGAGGAGTATTTTAATGGCCATTTTCCGGAAGCACCGATTATGCCGGCAGTTTTGCAAGTGGAAGCGCTGGCACAAAGTGGCTGTATTATGTTAATGAACAGTAAAGCCGGTGATCCGAAAAAGAACTTAATTGTTTTTACCGGTATCAGAAATGCAAAGTTCAGACAACAAGTCGTTCCCGGTGACCAACTGATAATGGAAGTGAATTTAGTGAACTTGCGAAGAAATTTTGCAACGATGGAAGGAAAGGCAAGGGTTGATGGAAAAGTGGTTTGTGAACTCGAGGCTTCTTGTGCAATTGTATCCAAGGAACAAGTATGAGTACTCAGGGAAGAAAAAATAGATCGGACAAAGTGACAACCCAGACTGTTGTCAATATGAAGCGGAGTGGAGAAAAAATAAGCATGTTAACCGCTTATGATTATACAATGGCAACCATTGTTGATTCAGCAGGTATTGATGTGATTTTAGTAGGCGATTCAGCGAGTAATGTCATGGCCGGTTTTGATACGACGGTGCCGATGACTTTGGAACATATGATTTATCACACTTCCTGTGTTGTGAGGGGCGTGGAAAGGGCTTTGGTGATTGCAGATCTTCCGTTTATGAGTTATCAGGTGACCATCAAGGAAGCATTGATCAGTGCCGGACGTATGATGAAAGAGGCTGGTGCCCATGCTATCAAAGTAGAAGGTGGTAAATATGTTGCTGAGACAGTGAAAAGAATAGTAGGAGCTGGAATACCGGTCATGGGGCATTTGGGTCTCACTCCTCAAAGCATCTATAAATTCGGCACGTATAAAGTACGTGCAAAAGACGATTTGGAAGCAGATGAGCTTATTAAAGATGCAAAATTATTAGAAGAAGCCGGTGTTTTTTCAATTGTACTGGAAAAAATTCCTACATCACTGGCAAAAAAAGTAACAGAAACGGTCTCTGTTCCAACTATTGGTATAGGTGCAGGACCTCATTGTGATGGCCAGGTGCTTGTTTTGCACGACATGTTGGGACTAAATAAGGATTTCTCTCCTAGATTCCTGCGAAGATATGCAGATCTCCATACAACCATGACTGATGCAGTCACGAACTATATGAAAGATGTAAAAAATGGAGACTTCCCAAACGAGAGTGAGCAGTATTGATCGTTAAAAATCAATGAGCATCATTCACTCACAAGACTACAAATATTTAAAAAGAAGAAGTTGATGACAGAGTTTGAAAGACCACTGATATTAGTATGTAATGATGATGGCATTTTTTCAAGAGGTATTAAAGCGTTAGCAGAAGTTGCGGATGAGTTTGGGGACGTAGAAATTGTAGCGCCGGATCGCCAACAGAGTGCAGTTGGTCATGCCATCACAATCCAGACACCTCTGCGAGCACGATCATTTAGAATTGACGATCGATTTAATGGTCAGGCAGTCTCCGGAACACCGGCTGATTCGATAAAACTGGCACATAATCAACTCTTAAAGAGAAAACCCGATTTGGTAGTCAGTGGTATTAATCATGGCAGTAATGCCGGAATCAATATTCTCTACTCCGGAACAGTAAGTGCTGCAACGGAAGGAACCATTCTTGGCTATCCATCCATCGCATTCTCATGTACAGATTTTGACGAAAATGCTGATCTTTCGGGTTGCAAAGATGCAGCCAGAAAAGTAATTGGATACGTGTTAAATCATGGTTTACCAAGAGGAGTAACGCTAAACCTGAATGCCCCTGCCGGTGAGTTGAAAGGAATAAAATGGGTTAGACAAGCTAATAGTCGATATGTTGAGGAGTTTGAGGGTAGAGTTGACCCAAACAACCGATCATACTATTGGATGACCGGCAAGTTCCAAATGCTTGATGAAGATGAGGATAATGATATATCCGCCATCGAGAGAGGATATGCGTCTTTAACGCCTATTCAGTATGATCTAACTTCCTACTCATTATTGAATGATCTGAAGGATATAGATCTATAAATCATTTTCCTTTAGGTTCATTACAAGTTCCAGCCAAAAGGCCTCCACTTTTGGCTTTCTCTCTTTGCTTACCTGGATGTAAATCTGCTCCAGATGACTTAGATCGAGAGTTTTTAAATGAGTTCCCCATTTAGCACTTTCAACGGTTACAAATGCATCATTGATCCCCTCCTTTTGATAAATGATTTGATTTTGGACCTTGTATATAGCATTAAGGGGTGATTTGGTGCCTTTTCCAACTGCTGCACTGTAAGAAAAATAAGGGATCCCTTCAACATTCGGTGTTTCAGGATTAAAAACTTGAGTAACATAATCTCTTGTTAACTGTTTCACTGCAGCAACGGAGTCACTTTTTTGGGAAGGATAAATATTTTCACCGACCCAATCTGCCAATTCACCAAGTTTCCCTCTAATTGCTTCCGGCGCGGTAAGAACTGTTTCAGCAAGACTCGTTCCCCGATGTGGTGCAGCAATCGATGTTAAAGAAGCAATTTCACTGTCCATTTCCAGATGAGTGATTGCATATCGCATATCGAGCCCGGCCATGCTATGAGCAACTACATTAAACTTCTGATACCCATATTTTTTCTTCAATATTTGAATTACATCAGCCCATTGTTTAGCTCGGATATCTATGGTAGCATAGGGTACTATATTGGGTGCAAAAGCGTGAATACCATATTCCCGGAGATGCATACAAGACTTGTGCATCGGGGATTCACTGATCAACATTGAAAAACCACCATATCCGTGACAAAGAAGTACCGGATATTTGAGCTGGATGATATCGGGTTGAGGAAACTCCGACAACTCAAATTTTTTGAGATAAGATTTTGGATCTGTCCACTTCATAATCTCATAAACTTAAAAATTAATTTGATTCTAAAAAAAGTGACCGGTGTACATTATCGTTAACCAAAATATGAATTCGCAGATTCCTTTCCGGAAATTGAACCTCCGCCACTGTTCTAGCTTCGTACGGCCAAATATTTTGATGAAGTGCGTAGTGGAATGAGGTTTTTGAAAAAGTAGAAGGGGTTTCTATTTGATAGATCCTTCGCGAAAAAAGTGAATCAATTTCGACAGTTCTGACACTTACCTGATTAGGTGTTAACTGGTGTTGATCTAGTGTCAATGTGATCAAGGAGTCGATTTGAGTGACAGATTGCAGGTACTTTTTTGTTGGAGGTTCTGTATTCAAAAAGAAAAAAAGAGCTGTAATGCACGAAAAAAACAGAAGCCAAACCAAAATTTTCTTTTTTGAATACTCCATTCGATTAGATTTGATAATAGTTTAGAATAAGAGTGTTGTACAAATATAAATCGGCTTGTACCTTCAATTGGAGATTTATTGATATTGTAATATACATATTTATCATTTTAATTCAGCTATCAGCTATCAGCTATCAGCTATCAGCTATCAGCTATCAGCGAAAACCTAAAACTATTACATTTCCGTTTGAGTGTAAATGTACAAATCTATGGATCGGCAAGTGACGATGAAATATAAGTTCATAAAAGTATCAGACAAGAGTGAAATTGAACTGTTTCATCAATTTCCATTTACAATTTATAAGGACAATCCAAATTGGGTTCCTCCATTTCGATTCGATATTGAAAAGATCTTTGATTCAAAAAAGAACTCTTTTTTCGAGTATGGAGAGTGCGAACGTTATCTGATGTATGATCAGGATAAAATGGTTGCTCGCTTTGCAGTTATGAATCATTCTAAAAAAGATGCTGTATTTAGTCCGAAAATGGGAGGTATGGGATTTTTGGAGATGATTAATGATCAGTCTGTAGCAGATAGCATGATAGATTTTATAAAAAAGTGGCACGGAAAGAGAGGTTATAAAGCATTTCGAGGACCTATTAATTTTGCTGAAAATGATAATTTTTGGGGTTTATTGATTGAAAATTATGATGAACCTCCCATTTACGGTATGTATTATCATGCTCCCTATTACAGAGAACTGCTCGAAAAAACAGGGGCCCAAAAATTGGATGACCATTGGAGTTATAAGCGGGAATTTGATATGCCGCTGCCGGAGCGGATGATTCGAATCACCGACCGCATTGCGGGTCGGCCGGATGTGACTCTTCGACCCATTGACATGAAAAATTTAAAAAAGGATGGAGAAGCAATTCGGCAGATATATAATATTGCATGGAGTGATCAGGATATATCAGAACGTGAAAGGGAGTTTACAGAGCTGACTAAGGAAACGATTCAGGAGATGATATCAAAACTCAAAAGAATTATGATACCGGAAACCGTTTTACTCGCTTTTGTAAATAATGAACCGGCATCTTTTGTGGTCTGTATACCCGATCTAAATGAGATATCTGCAGAAACCGGTGGGAAATTGAACTGGTGGCATATACCAAAATTGATGCGTTTCAGGAAAAGAGCAAAACACCTTCGAACATTGGTTTATGGTACACTTCCAAAATATCGTAAATTGGGGCTTGAAGCGTTAACGTTTGTAAGAGGGATTCAGATGACCAGAGAGGCTGCTGTCTCTTATACACATCTCC
>JAGXIS010000025.1 GCA_024635465.1 Bacteroidota bacterium
AGCCCTTATCAAAATTCTGCTAATTTTAAAAGTGCTTCGAAAAGTGACATATCGATCACCATTAACGATCAGGAGAAATGCCATCGTTATGTAGGAGTCGTTGTTGATAATGTGACTGTAAAAGAGTCACCGGATTGGCTGAAAATAAAACTATTGGCGATCGGTTTAAGGCCTATTAACAATGTTGTTGATGTTACCAACTTTGTGCTGCATGAGATTGGTCAGCCGCTGCACGCTTTTGATCTGAACCTTATTGCAGACAATCAGATAATCGTTCAAAGTTTTCAAAAAGAAACTCTCTTTAAAACACTCGATAGTATTGAGAGAAAGGTGCCTGCCGGTTCCCTTTTTATCTGCGACGGAAAAGATCCTGTGGCTATTGCGGGAGTGATGGGTGGTGAAAACAGTGAGGTATCAAACTCTACAAACAAGGTATTGATTGAAAGTGCATGGTTTGAACCTTCTTCGATCCGAAAAACATCTAAAGCACTGGCACTTCAAACGGACAGTTCCTACCGTTTTGAGCGAGGTATTGATTCCGAAATGCAGCTTAAAGCGGCTATGAGAGCAGCTGAGATGATTGCTGAATTATCAGGAGGCACGGTTCAACAAGGTTACCTGGACATCCATCCGGTAAAATCAGAGACAAAAAAAGTCTCTTTAAGAGTCTCAAGAGTCAATCGATTATTGGGAACATCACTGACATTCAATGCCATCAAAAAAATATTGACGGATTTAGAGTTTAAAATTGAGACTTCAGATGAAGAAACTCTACGATGCGAAGTACCTACTTTTAGGCCGGATATCAGCCGGGAAGTTGATCTCATTGAAGAAGTAGGACGAGTTTTCGACTATAACAATATCCCGACTCCAACAACAGCTACTTTTCAAACACCTGAGCCATTAAGTCCCGGTGAGATCTTCCATCAAAAGTGTAAAAGCCTGGCTAAATCATTAGGTTATAAGGAGATTACGACCAATTCACTGCTCTCTAAGAAAGAGTCCCTTCTCCTCGCGGATGAAACTGTTCACATTGATACGTTAAATCCTGTGTCTCAGGAAAATACAACGCTTAGAACCGGTTTAATGGGAGGTTTTTTGAAAGCGGTTGAATATAACCTCAACAGGAGTGCAACGAATATTCGCTTTTTTGAAGTGGGCCATGTCTTTAAGAAAAGTGCTCAACATACCTGGGTAAAAGATGTTCAGGAACATACACATTTACTCCTGGGTCTTTGTGGGGAGAAAAAACCGGATGATTGGCGTGGGGATGCAATCAAATATTCCACATTTGATCTAAAATCTGACCTTTCAGCATTTATACAGCAGGTACTGGGCTCAAATGATTTTATCATCCAAACAAAAGATAACCATGTTCTATCCTACCTATGGGGAGAAGAAACTATTGCTACTTTAACCATAGCCGATGAAAAACTTTTGAAAGGTTTTAATGTAGAAAAAGAAGTTTTTATTGCTGAAGTAAATCTTACAAAGTTGATGAAGCTATCTCAAGAACTACCGGAAGTTAAGTACAATCCTATTCCAAAATTTCCAACATTTGAATTTGACGCTGCATTTACGGTGGATACTTCTACCAGAGCAGGGGAAATATCACAAGTCATAAAGCAGACTGCCGGCGAAATACTGAAAGAAATTTCTGTCTTTGACGTCTATGAAGGAGAAAATCTTGGAAAAGGGAAAAAAAGTATTGCATTTCGACTTACTTTTTTAGATTCTAATAAGACACTGAACATCAAAGATGTAGAACCGGTAGTTCAAAAAGTTGTTCAGAAGCTCGAAGCACAATTTAAAGCTAAACTTCGCTCCTAACTACAGTACGATATGCCTGTTAGCAATATTCAAAAAGAGACCTTTGATAAGCTCCTGAATCAGATCCGTACACAGGTTACACACTTTAAAAAGACCAATAAGGAGTTAAGAAGAGAAAATGATCTGCTTCGAAACAAGATGAGTGATATGCAGAAAAATCAATCCGATATCTTCTCCAGTATTGGTGAATCTGAGCGAATAGCGATGCGGCATCAGGTAAATGGGTTAATCGAAAAAATAGACAAGTACCTCGATGAGTAATATGCAAGCCATTAAGGTTACGATTTTAGGCAAACAGATTCCTCTCAAGGTTCATGACAGGGAGGTCGAAAATACGAAGCGCATTGCCGCTTATGTGGATGAAAAATTTCGACTTTTCAGAAATCAATTTTCAAATCAACCCGATTCAACCATCATGATTCTGGCCTGTTTGAGTATCACTGAAGAGTTATTCGAAACAAGAGCTAAGTTGATTGATTCTGATGAACAAGAGAGTAAAGTGATGGATGAAATCAACTTTGAAATCACAAAATTAATAAAAGAAATCTCATAAATATATAAGAACTATTTAGTTCTGTATTGACGTTAGCAGTGTATGTACAAAGGAGAAAGGTTCAACGGTTATACTCATCTAATCGGCGCAGTGGCGTCAGCTGTTGGACTTATGGTTCTTCTTTACATCTCAATTAACACGGGCGATCCATGGAAAATTGTGAGTTACACGATCTATGGTTCCACACTTTTAACTCTCTATCTATTTTCAACACTCTATCACAGCTTTAGAGGAGAAATCAAGCGATTCTTTCAGAAGATGGATCACATAGCAATTTATCTTTTGATTGCCGGAACTTACACTCCTTTCATGTTAGTCACTCTTCGTGGCGAGTTTGGATGGGTTATGTTTAGTGCTGTTTGGTCTTTAGCCATCATCGGCATCATACTTGATCTTGTTCAAAAAAATGGAAATGGTAATCGAATGATACAGCTCTTTATCTATTTGATAATGGGGTGGATGATTGTGATTGCGATAGAACCATTGATCAGTTCTATATCTATCAACGGGTTTTATTGGTTGGCTGCAGGCGGATTATTCTACACATCCGGTGTGTTATTCTACGTATTAAGTAATAGTCATCGTTTGGCGCATGGAATATGGCATCTTTTTGTTTTAGCAGGTAGCTTGAGTCACTTTATATCTATTGCCATTTATGTTTAACGAATCCATTCTACTCTTTTCAATCTAATCAATTTGTCACTTCCATCCTCAGATCACATTTTTATTGATTTATTTATCAAAAATTGTGTTATCGCTTTTTCATACCTTTGGGTGGATCATTTGAATAAAGATTATATATCCAATTTATGTCTAAGAAAATAACTGTTTTTTTTATTGCTGATATTGTTGGAGAGTCGGGTTTATTGCTCCTTGAAACGGTATTTCCATCTGTCAGAGAGAAAATCAAACCGGATTTTATTATTGCCAATGCTGAGAATTCTCACGAAGGCAGAGGTTTAAATCAAGAGATTGTTAAGAGATTATATGATCTCAATATTGATGTTATTACCGGTGGGAATCACTCATTTGATAAATGGAAGATCTTCAATTATATGAAAACCGACCATCGACTCCTTCGGCCTTTAAACTTTCCAAAAGGAAATGTAGGATTTGGATATGGAATTTATCCGGTGAAGAATCGTGATGTTAAAATGGGGATTCTTAATCTTCAGGGAAGAACTTTTATGCAGCAAATAGATGATCCGTTTTCAACGTCCGATTGGGCACTGAGTAAAATCAAGGAGGAAACAAATCTGGTATTTGTTGATTTCCATGCGGAAGCCACTGCAGAAAAAATGGCCTATGCCTGGCATGTTGACGGAGAAGTATCAGCGATTGTAGGAACCCACACTCACATCCCTACAGGAGATGCCAGGATATTACCGAATGGAACCGGGTATATTACTGATGCCGGTATGACCGGTCCGTTTGATTCCGTTATTGGTATGGATAAAGCTACCGCCATTCGTCGTTTCACATTGGGCACTCCTCAGAGATATAAAATTGCGGATAAAGATAACAGACTCTGTGGTGTATCCCTGGAAATAGACCTTGAAACTGCAAAATGTATATCTATTGAATCCGTTATTTATCCTGAATTTATAAATAAAACGACTTGATATGACCTCTGACATCGTGTTAAGCTGTAATGACCTGAGAAAAAACTATAAATCGGAATCCGGCTCTGAAGATTTACAGATTTTAAGAGGTGTAGATCTTGAAATTAAAATGGGTGAAATTGCTGCGATTGTAGGATCCAGCGGAAGTGGCAAAAGTACTCTTTTGCACATCCTGGGTGGCTTAGACCGTCCCACTTCCGGTGATGTTTCTTGGAGTCATCAATCCATCTACAAGCATAGTCAGGATCAGCTTGCTGAATTGAGAAATAGTCATGTGGGTTTTGTATTTCAATTTCACCATCTACTGCCTGAGTTTACGGCAGTTGAGAATGTTATGATGCCTGCATTGATCAAAGGTGACCCTTTTAATTCCTCAGAAAACAGAGCAGCGGAATTGCTTGACATGTTTGGTCTCAATGACAGACGTGAACATCGCCCCTCTCAGCTCTCCGGAGGAGAACAACAACGTGTTTCCATGGCCAGGGCGTTAATGAATCGTCCTTCCATAATATTAGCTGATGAACCCACAGGTAACCTGGACGAGAAGAACACAGATATTATACTGAAGCTTCTATTTGACCTAAGAGAACTTGAAGGGATATCCATTATTTTAATTACACACGAAAAGGAAATCGCAAAAAGATGTGATTCTCTCTATTTATTACAAAATGGTGTGATTCAATTAGAATCATCACAGGAATAGTTATCTTGTGCCACTGTTTTTACTTGGTTAAATCACAAAGTAGCTTTAACTTTACTATTCTGTAAACAAAATCATTTATGCCTTTTTTTGGCTCAGATCAATAATTTTATTTATGAATAAGAAATTGTCAAAAGAAGATCTGGAACAGGATCTTTTAATTGAGTACTCATCAAGAATTGTACACTTCTACAATCAAAATAAAGCGGCTGTATTGGGTGGCGGGCTCGCAATTATTCTCTCAATCGTATTATTGATTGGCTATTTTATCTATTCATCTCAACAAGAGCAGGAAGCACAGATACTGCTTGGAACTGCTGAACAAGCACTGCTTCAAAATGACTTTGAACGTGCTTTATATGGTGATGAGGATGAGTTCACCCTTGGATTTACTCAGATTGCACAAAATTATAACCGTACAGATGCAGGAAATTTAGCTCAATATTACTCTGCTGTTGCTGAATTTGAACTGGGCAACTACGAAGAATCACTCTCATACATCGAAAACTATACGGTCCCAAGAGGAGTACTGGGCGTCGCACCTATCTCATTGCAAGCGACTATTCTTATAGAGTTAGAACGGTATGAGGAAGCAGCCGCAATGTTTGAAAGAGCAGCGAGTTGGGACGAAAATGATTCTACAACCCCTCAA
>JAGXIS010000026.1 GCA_024635465.1 Bacteroidota bacterium
AAAATTACACCAAAAAGAAAAGGCTGCCAGTATAAGTGACAGCCCTTTTGATAAGATATTTATTGCTATTTAATAGTTCGGATGCTGAGTCAGTGACCCATCAAGTGTTGCTTGGATTTGTGGTAAAGGAATAGGCATTACATTGTATCGATCAATTGAATGCGCAGATTTTTCCCACCATGCATCACCCCAACGGTCAAAACGGATCAAATCTGTTCTTCTGATTGATTCAGAAAACATTTCTCTTCCACGCTCAGCCACAAATGCATCAGCAGAAAGAGTACCCAAGGTAGATGCCCCGGCTCTTGCTCGTACCTGATTAACCAATGCGAGTGTCATAGGATGGTTCCAATTATTGTTGAGTCTGGCTACTGCTTCAGCTTTCATTAGAAGGACATCAGCATAGCGCAAAAGAGTAAAGTCATTATCCATATTATCTCTTTGTCCCATTTTAAATGAAAACTTACCTAAACGTGCGCCTGCTTGTCTTGAACCATTTGGTGCAAGTTCATTGATAGCTGGGGTATAGTTAACCGGGGCTCCATCCTGATCTGCAGGATCATAGGCAACATCAAGTATAGGATTACCCTGTGCATCAAGTTGAGGTCCTTCAATGAAAAAGGCTTCTTTTCTCTCATCACCGTCATCATACGAATTATAGAATGCTTCAAGAGTAGAATATCCGTTCCATGGTTGCGATGCTAAATTCCATGTTAATTGACTAGGATAATGAAGGGTCTGTTGAGCAAAGTTCATACCCTGTCCGGTATTTTCATCAAATGGTACGATAAAAATATGTTCAGGGCTTTGTACGTTAGCCGGTCCAAATAAACTTTCAAATGATGAATCCAGTTCGTATTGACCTGAATTGATCACAGCATCAGCTGCATCAATAGCTTCTTGCCAATAAGTTGTACCGGTACCGGGAGTGTATGGATAGGGCCTGGTGTACACTTCACCATTTAAATAGAGCCTGGCAAGTAATGCATTTGCAGCTCCTGAAGTGATACGACTATACCCTGCGGTAGGTGTTAGGGCAGGTAATGCCTCTTTTAATTCATTCACAACAAAATTAAACACTGCAGGTCTGTCTACTTGTGGTGAATCTACACCGGGTTGTGTTATTATTTTTATTCGGCCAAACATATCCATGAGGCGCCAATAATAATAAGCCCTGAGTGTTCTGAGCTGAGCTGTTTGATTTGCATCAAAATTGCCACTGGCAAGTAGGTCATTTACCTGAGTAACACCGCCATAATTTGCACCCCATGCTCCATTTAATCCTGGATTAGTATCAAAGAAATCATGTCGATGCATGTTAAGCCAAATACCACCATCAAACCAATCCCCACCTTTTTGAGTAATTACCATTTCATCAGTTGGAATTCCTTGTACTGAGAAATAGCCACCATGATTGGCAGAACCGTTTAATAGAGTGGTAAAAGCTGCACCCATTCCATCGGTTGGTGTTGGAATATTCACATTTACACTTTCTCCAAAACCGGGATTTTGCGGAGTAAAGTTATCCGAAAAACCTGAATTTAGAGATTCATCCAATTCAGTACAAGAACTGTACAGAAATAGGATTACAAGAATCGAAGTTAATTTTATTAAAGTCTTCATAATTAATTTTAATTATTTATTAAAATCCAACATTAATGCCGATTGAGAATGTCCTGGCAGAAAAATAGTTAGTTCTTCTGTCTATCCCTGGAGCTAACACATCATTATTAGAAGATCGATCAAGTAATACCGGTTCCGGATCAATTCCTGTATAATCAGTGATGGTAAAAGCATTTTCAACGGTTGCATAAGCAGACAATCGTGTAAGGAAATCAAATGCGTTTACATCAAAATTGTAAGTAAGTGTTACGTTATCCAGTTTAACAAAGTCAGCAGGTTCTACATATAGTGAACTAAACTGAGAAAACATTAAACCATCAACAGCTTTTTCGGTGATCACTCTATTATAGGAGTTGATAGCACCGGGATCAATGGGTTCATAAAAAGCTCTGAACGTGTTAACCAGACTATGTCCGAATACACTTCTGATCAGAAAATTTAGATTCCAATTCTTATAGTTCATGTTATTCGTCCAGCTTAATGAAAAATCCGGAATCCCGTTTCCAAGAACCTGAAAATCGGCGTTTTCATTTAAAGCATCACCCTGGCCGGAAATAACTTCCCCATCACCATTCAGATCTTTAAAAATGGGTGCACCATTCGCATCAACACCATCGAATACAGGTCCCCAAATTTGACCGATTTCTTCCCCTTCTTTAACCCTGATTAAACTGGTAGAGTTTTGTCCCGGTGAACCAAGGTTTGCACGCATTTGTTGATCCGTGATATACTCTTTCAATTCAGTTCTATAGGTATCAAATACGATACCGGTATTCCATTGAAAGTCAGATGAATTATATGCATCAAAATTTACAAGTATTTCCAAACCCTGTGTTTGCAGACTACCTGCATTCTGAATCTGTGATCCGGAAGGGAACTGATCCGTAGGAACGGCTACTTCAAGGATGAAATCATCAATATCTCTGGTATAAACATCAACGGAGCCGGTAACTCTGTCACCTAACAGCCCATAATCTATACCCAGGTTAATTTCAGTTTTTTCTTCCCATTTGAGATCGTCATTACCATCACGAGCTCTTGATACAGTTCCTCCACCGGCAAATGAGTAATCAAACTGATTTTGCGAAAGTCCGTTGGCGGATGGCAGTGCACCTGTAACTCCATATCCTAATCTTACTTTTAACTGGGATATTTGATCGAAATCCATGTATCGAGCTAAATCAGCTCCTACACTAACTGCCGGGAAATTACCCCATTGATTCTCTGGACCCAGTTTGGTAGAGCCTTCTCGACGGAAGGATGCATTAAGGAATATGCTGCTGTCAAATGTAAAATTCACTCTCCCAAAGAATGCGATAATTCTCTCATTAGGAGATGCATAACTACTTATATCTACATTCCCGGTACCACCAACTACTCTGTCTCCAGAAAGATCGATATCATGGTAGCCATTTACATCTGTTGGAAAATTACCCAGTGCCACTCTTAATTCCTGATAGAATTGTTCCTGAAAGGAGTAACCACCTGTAGCTGTCAAATTAATTCTATCAGAGACAGCATTTCGAAAGGTAGCGTAAGATTCTAACAGTGTGAAATCACTATCATTATTGTATCTGACAGCAAGGCCACCTGGATCTAACCCTCGAAAAAATGAGGAGCTTGGATAATATTCATTGTTATTATAAGATTGAAATTGTCTCGCGATATTCGTAGAAATCTCCAGATAATCGGTCAATGTCAATCTTGCAATCATATTGAAATTAAGTCTGGTAGACTCCCCTTCGCTTACATTTTGCTCAATGATAGCTGCCGGATTATAATTATCGAAAAGAACTGCCTGGAAAAATTCTCCATTATCAAATCTTATCGGAGCTGTAGGATTATACAATACTGCATATCTTAATGCTTCTTCAAATGAATTTGAGATATCTCTTTTAGTACTGGAAGCATTTAATGAGATATTCAGTCTGTCATTCAGAGTAGTATGATTAAGATTTGCTCTGGCATTTAATTGTTCGAATCCGGAATTTTCTAGTACACCCTGAACATTTCTGAAGTTTGTTGAAACTCTATATGTAGTGTTTGATGCACCCCCTGAGATTGCCAAGTTATGCACATTAGAGATGCCGGTTCTGGTTACAAGATCTTGCCAATCCGTTACACTCCCTAAATCATTACCACCCGCGTTAACGTATTCAGATGCTGTCATTATCGGTTGATTATTTTCAACAGATGAGGATGAGAGATAACCGTTATATTCTGCGCGTACCAAACTTGTTCCATCAGCCGAAGCTTGACCGGTTTTGGTAGTGACGAGTATAACTCCTGAAGA
Organism: Bacteroidota bacterium; assembly: GCA_024635465.1. GTDB lineage: Bacteria > Bacteroidota > Rhodothermia > Balneolales > Balneolaceae > Rhodohalobacter. Next base: position 3,917 of record JAGXIS010000026.1, read on the forward strand.
GCCTCGCGTTCCATAAATGGCAGAAGCTGAACCGTCTTTAAGTACGTCAATTGATGCAATATCGTTAGGGTCAACATTATCGAGAGAAGCACCCAATACTCCATCTATTACAACTAAAGGCTCTGTATTAGCACCAACCGTTGATATACCTCTTAATCTAAGAGTAGAGGATCTGTTTGGATTACCCCCCCTATTATTCACGATAAGCCCTGCAACTTTACCTTGTAGAAGCTGTGATGCATCACTAATATTTCCTTTATTGAATTGCTCAACATCTAGTGTAGCAACCGCTGATGTAATTTCTCTTTGATCTTGTACACCATACCCAACGACGACAACATCATCCAATAGTCGAATATCCTGTTGTAAAGCAATATCTACTTCGGTTCGACCATCTATAGTAATATTTTGAGGGATGTAACCAATAAATGTAACCCTTAAAACATTTAGAGAAGGAGGAACACTTATAGTATATGAACCATCCATTCCTGAAGTTGTACCAATCATTGTTCCTGTAACTTCATCTGATTCGAGTACAACAATACTGGCTCCCGGTAGTGGAGAACCATCCGCAGCATCCGTAACAACACCTGTTACTTCTACTCTTTCCTGAGCAAATGAGTCAGTTACACTGAGTCCTATAACTAATGAAAATGCAACGAATCCTTTTAATATAGAGGTTGCACTTCTAGCAGAGAAAAGATCAGTAATAATTGAGTTCATTAAGCCTGGCTTGAAAAGCGAAATCTTCCGTAGCTTATAACCATTCATATTTTCTAATTTTTATTTTTAGTATTGAAGAATCTCATGGTTGTATTTCTTCTTATGAGCAATCATGAAACATGTAACATTATAAAAAAGCCCTTCCATAAAAAAAAGAATCTGAATCAAAATAAAAATGACGGCTAAAGCATAACTGAACTGAGTTTTTGAAACTTGATTAGACTATCAGATGTGTACCCATTCACTATTTCATTTTAATTTTAAAAATTGAGTAAAATCTCTGAAATGAAATTTATAAAAATAAAATATCTCCTTTTTTGGGACGTTGAAAGCAATTATTTATTTTAGATAATAATGTCTATTTATATTAATTTTGAGCCTTCTAATATAGAAAATGATCGTCATAAAATGACTATTTAAAATTCAAAATTTATTTAAATAGCTTTTAAATTTTTAGTACTGATATCATTCATCCAATTTTTTTTAAAAAATAACATGCATTATTGAGAGTAAGGACTTACAATATTTTACATCATTTTGGACCGATTGTTTAGAACTATAATTAGGTCAGTTCGACTTAAGAATGCAATAAACATCATTGTTTGGAATCTTCAAAAGTGGTTTCGAGACGGTCTTTAAATTATGTAAATAAATAGTTGGCTAGCTGAAGATTCTCTAAAATGATTTTTTTAGCCAATTGACAGTCAGTTACTATTCTTCTTGATGCTTGCGACGAACAATTATAGCCCTAAACCAGAGAATAGCAATACCAACAAATGGCAGGGCATAAATTAATAGACCGATTGGGCCGATCGTGCCATCGGGTGTAGCTTCAACTTCTGAGTGAAGTTCTTTCTCAAATCCTTCTCCTTCAATAGAAATTCTTACATTCCAAAACTCCCCCTGATCGAATTCAACTTCCGTCCAGTATCGAGCACCGCTTCGGGTTGATTGAAGCTCAAAATCATAAACTACTTCATCCAGCCGACCGGAAACCGGTTCAACTCCGATCTTAACAGCCCCTATATCGTCTACCCCATGATCATTTTCTATAGGGTCAAAGATCACAAAAAAAGTGCCGATGCCAATATCCGGGTCTGTCCAAACGGACACTAAATAGGGCCCCACTTCTTCATCAATAATAATGGCAAAAGGAGGTCCTTCATGTGCATATACTATAGGTATGAACATCAAAAAGAAAAGTACCGTCAGCAAAGCCTGCCACCCGATTCTTTCTTTAGGATAATATGTTTGGCTATTTAAAATCATAATTAAGTATCAATTATTCACAAAGTAGAGGATTAGCCTCCTAGAAATGTACCCCTCATCTCCATAGGTTGATTGAGCAGCCAAATTGCGGCACAAAACAATATCAACAATAATACGGCCCAGGGAATAAACGCTTTCCATCTTCGATCATAATAATTCTTTTCAGAAATTCTATAGGTTACGAGCAGAGATCCAAAAAAACCTAATGATAAGAACCCCAATTCCAACGGATAAACCAGTCCAACAGATATTCCTGTAAGGCGCCACATCGGTTCACCAAAAATGGGCAGTCCTATATCCATCATCATGCTTTGAACAACCGGTACAAACGTCCAGATACCGGTTAGAAGATGGAAACTGTAGTGAGCGACCCATAAACCGAATCCAAAAGGCACAAGTGCAAAAGCATAGCGCATAACTATTGGCGTGAGTTTTTCCTGTGCGCCAGTCCACGTTCTCATTGTGAATGCAGTGAGCCCCAGCAATATAATCGGTTCTACAACCAACATCACGAAAAAGAGAGTGCCTAAAACGGGAAGTTCAGAGGTGGTATTCATCACTCCGGCCATCCAGTTTTGAAGTGCATAAACTGAGCTCACCATTCCAAAAGCATTCAAGAGGGCTCCGAAAACAAAAATTAGGGCAAGGATGGAGATATCGTTTCGGTTGGCAAATCGGCCGATTCCGGAGCGGCGTTTGTCTGACCAAAGTTCTGCTCCGGGTGACCGTGTACTGATTCCAACATTATCATGTGGGCAGGCGTGAATACAATCGAGGCAAAACGTGCAGTCCATATTGCCTACTTTTCGGGGCTGAAAAAGAGCCAATTCGCATCCGCGTTGTACAATATCCCACTGGTTTTCAGGATCGCGTGTTCCTTTAATACAATCATACGTTTCACAATCTGCACAGATTGCGTGATCTCGTACTTTTATTTCGAAGGGGGATACAGTAGACGAGATAAAGTTAAATTGGCCAATCGGACACACATACTTACAAAAGGATGCCTTTTTGAAGAAGACGTCCACGAGGAGTGCCGCCGCAAAATAGGTGATGATCAGCCAGGCCGTCCACCAGGGGGATCCCCAAAGGTCAAAATATTCGTAGGAAAAAAGTATGGTTACAAATAACCCGATAGAAAGCCATTTATTTCGAAGCCAGGTCGGCCAGTTTTTGACGGGTTTGGTGAATTTCCGTGCCAGTTCCCGTGGCAGCATAAACGGACAGGCCATGCAAAAAAAGTTCCCTCCAACCAATAACAAAATCACCAGAATACCGCGATAGTGAACCCAGGTTAGCAGCGAAGAGAGATTTCTCGGGGCAAGTTGCGGACCAAACAGTCCATGCAGAACCATAATAATTGCAACAACCAGCAGAATACTCTGCATGAACATACGTGAATGTTGCCAGCGGAAAAACGCTCCGATAACAGGCAGATCCAGTAAATCTATAGTATCACCAATCACCGCCGATTCTTTATTTACACTCATTTTATTGCTTTCACATCATGCAAATTATTGTGAACGAACTCCGTTAATATTGATTTGACGCTCAATTACCTTATCGTCAGGGAGGGTGGATTCGATCAAGAAGTACCAGTCGCCACCCATCGAAAATTTCACATCTGCCGAATATCTGCCCGGCTCAATTTCCTCCGCTGTTGCAAAAACAGGCTGCAT